>NZ_CP159829.1:2170000-2470000 GCF_047730065.1 Candidatus Njordibacter sp. Uisw_058 | reverse complement strand
GTTATGGTGCCTACGGTCGAGCGTGGGTTGTGTGAGGTTGATTTTTGCTCAATGGAAATGGCTGGGGAAAGACCTTCAATATGGTCTATATCTGGTTTTTCCATGATTGACAGGAATTGCCTAGCATAGGTCGATAAGCTCTCCACATAGCGTCTTTGGCCTTCTGCATAGAGGGTATCAAAAGCCAAGGATGACTTTCCAGATCCAGAAAGCCCTGTAATTACCACGAGTTTGTCGCGCGGAATATCAATGTCAATGTTCTTCAAATTATGGGTGCGCGCGCCGCGTACTATTATAGTGTCCATGAATCAATCCGCTAATGGGCAAACCAGCCATTATAGGCATAACCTGTGACCTATAACAGCTTTTAAAGGAGGTCATTGAAGTAGGCTAGAAAATAAGCGGTTTAGGCTTTGAATAATTGCCATTTAAGGTCTATAATTTTCTCCCCTCATTGAAGGTTATTGGCCTTTTAATGTGCTTACACATACAGCAAATTAACACTCATACATCAGGAGAAGATCATGGCACAAGGCGTTAATAAAGTAATTCTAATAGGCAACGTGGGGCAAGACCCAGAAACAAAATACATGCCCAGTGGTGGTGCCGTGACTAATCTAAGTATTGCGACATCTGAATCGTGGAAAGACAAACAAACGGGTCAGCCCCAAGAGCGCACCGAATGGCATCGGGTGGTGTTCTTTAACCGACTCGCAGAAATTGCCAGCGAATATGTGCGTAAAGGTTCAAAAGTGTATGTTGAAGGTGCATTGCGCACTCGTCAATGGGAACAAGACGGTGTGAAACGTTACAGCACTGAAATTGTTGCTTCGCAAATGCAAATGTTGGATAGCCGCCAAGGCAATGCCCAAGGTGGTGGTCAAGATACGGGTGGTTATGCACCCCAGCAAGGTGGCCAAGCTCCGCAGCAGAACTTCAATCAGCAAGCGCCACAAGCTCGCCCCCAACAGTCACAATCTTATCAGCAACAACCACCACCAAATCAGCAGCAGCCTCAACAGCAAGCAGGTGGCTTTGATGATGGTTTTGATGACGACATACCTTTTTAACAAGCAGTTCAGGCCGTAAAGTAAAGTACTGTTATGTAAGCCCCTCCCTGTAGGGGCTTTTGTGTTTTTATTAAAGACTTTGGTTTTTTTGCATATATCTTTGCTAGAGGTAGGACTATGTTGTTTAAGTTATTGTTGCCCTTTGCTTTTGGCTATTTCTTATCATTTTTATACCGTGTGGTTAACGTCGCTATTGCCCCAGATTTAGTGCAGGAGTTTGGCTTAGACGCCAATCAAATGGGTTTAATTAGTAGCGCCTACCTACTAACCTTTGCATTATGCCAGTTGCCCTTAGGTTTATTGCTTGATCGCTATGAAAGTCGCAAGGTCAGTGCGGCTTTGTTACTCATTGCCGCCATGGGTGCGCTAGTATTTGCTTCAGCAGATTCAGCCTTAGGATTATTAATCGGCCGTGGATTGATTGGTATCGGCGTGTCAGCCTGTTTAATGGCTGCATTTACCGCCTACGCCAACCTGTTACCGTCGGAAAAGTTACCTCTAGTCAACGGTCTGCAATTGATGGCGGGAGGCTTGGGCGTTGTTTCGGCATCAACCCCGGTGCAGTGGTTTTTAACTTGGGGTGATTGGCGCCTACTATTTCAAATATTAGGTGTGGCATCTGTGGTTGCTAGTGTATTGGTTTATAGCTTAGTCCCCAAATACACAACGCACTCAAACGGGCAAAACTTGAAGTTACAACTGGTTGAGCTTTGGCAGGTTATTAAGAGCCCTAGCTTCTGTCAGATGGCACCACTATCTGTTGCCACTCAGGGTGTATTTGGCGCGTTTGTGGGCTTGTGGTCAGGCTATTGGTTGAGAGACTACCTATCTCTATCCGACTCTGAGGCCGCTCAAATTATTCTGACTATGGCGTTGGCTATGACGGCAGGCTTTGTGGTGTTGGGTTGGTTAGCTGCTAGTTTATATCGCTTTGGTGTGAGTTCCTACATGGTAAGCGTATCGGGCATGCTCATCTATATTTTGAGTCAGTGGGTGATTATCAATGAATGGAGCGAGTGGCATCATCTATGGTGGGGGTTGAGCGGATTTTTTGGAACTTCTGGCGTTTTAATGTACGCTTATTTGTCTCAATCAGTCCCTAAAAGTTTAGTGGGTCGAGTTAATACCAGTTTAAATTTGTGTGTCTTTGTAGTGGCTTTTGCGTGTCAGTGGGGTTTAGGGATCGTGATTAACCTGTGGCCCGTTGATGCTCTGGGTATTTACCCACAAACGGCCTATGCAACCGCATGGATGTGGGCTCTTGGACTACAGATCATGGCTTTAATTTGGTGCTTGTATCACGCCATCTTGGGCAAGCTGCGTTAATTCAACTTCTGACAATCCCAATATTTCATTCAATACATGATGGTTGTGGCTACCCAGTTCAGGCCCAGGCCAGCGGGTTGAACCAGGGGTTTTATCGAGTTTTGGCAGGATGGCTGGAATTTTTAAGGTTTCTCCATTGATCTGTACATTTTCAAATAAACCTCTGGCATTAAAGTGTGGGTCAGCCACCATGTCTTCCACGTTATAAATGGGTCCACCAGGCACTCTGTTGAGATCAAGGATGTGTAAGATGTGGCTAGCATTATTGGCGGCACACCAATCACAAAGGGCTTTGTCTATGCTCACCTCATGCTCAACCCTGCCACTATTAGAGGCCAGAGCAGGATCTTGCGCCATAGCTGGGTAGCCAGCAGCTGTCATTAACCGCTGAAATATGGAATCACCATTACCTCCAATAACGACGTACTTACCATCTAAACAGCGGTAGGTATTGGTGGGGACTATGCCAGTAACGGTGCTACCAGAAGGTTGTCTAATCACGTTGGCGCCATCGTATTCAGGCACCACTGCTTCCATTAAATTAAACATAGACTCATATAAGGCAACATCTACCACTTGGCCTGTGCCACTCGTTTTTTGTTCAAGTAGGGCTAAACAAATACCCAGTGCAGCATGAATACCAGAAATGGTATCACCAATACTTAAATTAGGCCTGACAGGAGCTTGTTCCGGGTGGCCGTTGACGTAACGAAAGCCACTAATACCCTCGCATACAGAAGCGAACCCAGGTTTGCTTGCATAAGGCCCTGTTTGGCCATAACCAGAGATGCGAGCATAAACTAATTTTGGGTTGGATTGCTTAAATTCTTTGGGTCCAATGCCCCAATCCTCCACCACTCCTGGGCGGAAATTTTCAATCACAATATCAGCAGAATTGATGAGTCGCTTAACTAATTCAATGCCCGTTTTAGTTTTTAAGTCGATAGTGACAGACTTTTTATTTCTTGCCAGTGAATACCACCACAGGGAAGTTCCATCTTTCATTTGGCGCCAGTTTCGAATAGGGTCGCCTCCGTTGGGAGTTTCAATCTTAATGACTTCGGCGCCAAAATATCCCAGCATGCAACCTGCAAAAGGGCCAGCTAGGAGTTGTCCTAGCTCAATCACCCTGTAGCCTGAAAGGGGACCATCAGTTTGCATCATTAAACCTCGTTTATTTCTGCTAATAGTTGCTGGCACCAAGCGCTAACACGCTGGTCTGTTAATTCGTGCTGGCCATCTTCATCAACGGCTAAGCCGATAAATTGACTACCGTCTTGGGTCTGTGCCTTGGACTCTTCGTATTGGTAACCGCTAGTGGGCCAATACCCAATGGCCGTGGCTCCTAGGCCAATACATTTGTCATGTAATAGGCCCATGGCGTCTTGGTACCACTCAGGATAGCCAATTTGGTCACCACATCCAAAAAAAGCCATTTGTATGCCGGTTAAATCTAAGGCATCGATTTCTTCCCAAATGTCTTCCCAATCAGCCTGTAATTCTCCATAGTCCCAGGTAGGGATGCCACAAATAACGGTGCTGTACTCAAGCATTAGACTCACAGAGTCATCAGCGACGTTGAAGATATCAACTTTGTCAGAACCTAAAATATCTCGAATCTGGTCGGCAATGTCTTCGGTGTTGCCGGTGGTGGAACCAAAAAATAAAGCAATGCCCATGGTGCAGGTCTCGATATAGCAAATAGCTGTGCGTGTATGTGTGAGTATAAGTGTGAGTATAAGTGTGAGTAAAGATGCTCGTATACTTGTGCTTGCAGGTCTTGCGTAAAGTCTAGGAACTATTCTGAATTTTTGGCCATTTACTTGGCAGTTTGAACGACTATGGGTATTGTACCAAAGCTTTCCACAGTATTTGTGGCGATTTTATGGCCTGGGGTAACTCAGGCCATTTTTTTATGCAAAATACATGGTGGTATATGCGTTCCCCGTTACGTCACCTTCACCTTTATACTCAGCGCCGACATAGGCTAAGCCCTGTCGAAACTGCGATAAAGCTGCTTGTTTATGGAGTTAAAGGTAAATTCTTGATCCTGCCATAACTGTGATCCACGGACTTTCGTTGATAATAACGTTTAGTCTAGAATTCAATGCCTCGCTGGGCTTTAATACCATTTCGAAAGGCATGCTTAATATCTTTAACTTCACTCACTGTATCACATGCAGCGATGAGTCCATCGGGTGCGCCGCGGCCAGTAATAACCAAGTTCATATGAGCAGGTCGCTGGCTAATGGCTTCTGTAACCATATCTAGATCCAGCCAGCCATGATTAAACATATAAGTTAGTTCATCTAACATTAAAAAATTAATCTTGGGGTCGGCCAGCAAAGATGCTGCCAGTGTCCAAGCTTTTTCAGCTGCTGCTTTATCAGCGGCTTGGTTTTGGGTTTCCCATGTAAAACCTGCGCCCATAGCATGGTAGGACACCAGCGGAAGTTGGCTAAAGAATAACTCTTCTCCACACTCCCATTCCCCCTTGATGAATTGAACGACTGCACAATTATGACCATACCCTAAACTGCGCGCCAGCATGCCAAATGCAGAGCTACTTTTGCCCTTGCCATTACCAGTGAGTAATACTGAGACGCCTTGTTCTTTGTCAGCTTTAGCAATTTTTTTATCTATTTGCTGTTTCACCTTAACCATACGTTGTTGATGCTTTTCGTTGCTAACGGGTTTTTTCATTATTACTCTCCTCAATAGTCGCGCAAGTTTACCCATAGGCTTAAGCACCGACAAGGAGTATCTTCTGAGATTGATTTAATCGGGTCGTTTTTGAGTATTCATAGGTATAGGTTCACGATAAACTAGGTCTAGAAACCATCACATAAGCGTTCTGGATACTAGCCATGAAGACCCAAGCCCCAAAGCGGCAATTATTTTTAGGAGGTGCTCGATCAGGTAAAAGTAGCTTGGCTGAGCAGGCGGCAACGGCGACAGGCTTAGCCGTAATCTATGTGGCAACAGCTGAGGTGCACCATAGTGAGGGGGCTGGAAGTATGGCCCAGCGAGTGGCCATACATAAACGACGTAGGCCTAATCATTGGCGTCTAGTAGAACAACCCTTGACCCTTAGTGAGACCCTATTTGAACTTGATCAAGAGCCCTGCTGTGTGCTGGTGGATTGCTTAACGCTATGGTTGAGCAATCATTTGTGTACTGAGGCTGCCGATCTTGATGCCTTATTGGAGCAACTAATAGGTCAAGTGGAGCGCACTCAGCACCATCTCATTTTAGTCAGCAACGAAGTGGGATCTGGCATCGTGCCGATGGGTGAACTAAGTCGTCAATTCCAAGACTATTCTGGGCTCATGAATCAGCAATTAGCAATGGTTTGTGATGCGGTGACCTTGGTGGTCGCTGGCTTACCATTGCACTTAAAACCTTAACTACGATTTGTACTAAAACATTAACTGGAAGTATTACTTATTATGACGATTGATTGGATTTTTCAGCCCTTAGCGGCACTTAATGCCAATGCTAAGGAGCAAGGGTTAGAGCGCCAAGGGCAGTTGACCAAACCACCAGGCTCTTTAGGACTTTTAGAAACCATGGTTGTGCGCCTGTGCGCTATGCAGGGGGTTGATAAGCCAAATGTCGATCATGCTCAGGTGGTGGTGTTTGCTGGCGACCATGGTATCGCTGCAGAGGGTGTATCGGCTTTTCCTCAAGTGGTTACTGGTGAAATGGTGAAGAATTTTTCTCGAGGTGGAGCTGCAATATGTGCTTTGGCACGACAAAATAATGCCCAGTTTGAGGTGGTTAATTTAGGTACTGTGGTAGATTTGCCCAACATGAATTATGTCCGCGATAGCACTATAATGCCAGGCACTTCTAACTTTGCTCAACAACCTGCCATGACCCTAGATCAGCTTTCCCAAGCCATGACTGTGGGCAAGGCTGCAGCAGATCGAGCTGCAGCGAACCAGGTCACCCTGTTTATTGGTGGTGAAATGGGTATCGCTAATACGAGTTCTGCGACTGCATTGGCGGCATGGGCTACGGGTCAAAGTGTGGCCCGTTTGGTAGGCCCAGGCACTGGATTAGACCTTCAAGGAGTCAGTCATAAGGCTCAGGTAATCGAGTCTGCGTTAGCTAAACATGCGACCGCAATGATCAGCCCTATAGAGGCTTTACGTCACGTCGGTGGTTTAGAGATTGCAGCGTTAGTGGGTGCTTACATTCGTTTGGGGCAGTTGGGCATAGCTATTTTAGTAGATGGATTTATTACCACTTCGGCAGCCATTGTAGCTGCTAAAATTCACCCCCAAATACTGGATTGGATGTTTTTTGCCCATGCATCTGCAGAACCAGGCCATCAAACCATGATGACCTCACTGGGTGCAAAGGCCATGCTTGATTTAGATATGCGCCTAGGGGAAGGCAGTGGCGCTGGTGTTGCTCTATCTATTTTGAAAAGCGCTTGCGTAACCCATAACGAAATGGCCACCTTTGCAGAAGCTTCAGTTTCTGAAAAGTCGGCTTAATGACGGCATACAGAATATGAAAGTCAGCTTATTGCGCCATGGAAAAACCATGGCAGATGATATTTATCGGGGCCACACTGATGTGGCCTTAAGTGCAGATGGCTTAGCGCAAATGCAGCAAAGCTTCGCAGGCTTTTCTTTGCCAGTAGATTATTTGGTGAGTTCTCCTTTGTGCCGCTGTGCAGAGTTTGCAAATTCAATTGAGCCTAAGACACAATTAGATGAACGTTTAAAAGAAATATCTTTTGGTGATTGGGATGGCAAGTTACGCGCTGATATATGGCGCGCCGATCCAGAGGCGGTGAGTGCGTTCTGGAATAACCCAATGGAAAGCTCTGCACCCAATGGTGAAACAGTTTCTCAATTACAAACTCGGGTGATGGAGGCGCTGCACGAGCATGTTAAACTCGCCATTGCGCAAAAATCTGAACACCTACTGCTCGTTACTCACGGGGGGGTGATTAGGGCTATATTAGGGGCTATTTTACATATGGATGCTAAAGGGATGTTTAATGTTAACCTACCCTACGCTAGCGTTGCTTGCTTAAAGGTAGCATCCTTTGACAATGAAAGTGGCCAACCTGACTACCATCTTAGTCTAGACTTTTCTTCTTAGTGGGATGTTTTTGATGTTTAATCGACACTATCATGCTTTAGTTCTGGCTTTTCAATTTTTAACACGCATCCCTGTTTATCGCATTTTTTCTATAGCAAATAAGGTGCCGACACCACAAGTGGCAGGAAAAGCCCTGCTTTATTACCCCATCGTAGGGGCGGTTATTGGGGGTGCTTTAATCAGTGTGCCATTATTGCTGCGTTGGCTTCAATTAGATGTGACTACGTCCATGCAGGCCGCCTTCGTTTTGGTTTTATGGGTGTGGCTAACGGGTGGGCTGCATTTGGACGGCTTAGCTGATAGTGCTGATGCTTGGTTAGGTGGTTTTGGTGATAAACAACGTACCTTGGATTTAATGAAAGATCCAACCTGTGGTCCTTCTGCAGTGATCGTGTTAGTGCTGGTATTATTGCTCAAGTGGTTGGCGTTGAGTGAAGTGATTGCCGTTATCCAATTAGCCCCTACTTGGCAGTGGTTGGCGCTAGTATTCGTGCCTGTGTTGGCCCGCTTTGAAGTCATGCTGCTGATCGTGCATACACCCTATGTTCGCACTGAGGGTTTAGGAACGGAGCTTAAAAACCAAGCACAGATCCATTGGGTTTGGTTTTGGTGTATATCATTAGCACTGCTCATGCTTTACCTCAACCTTTGGTTATCTTTAGTCGTGTTAACTACAGCAGCCATTGGGTATGGCCTGATGCGCCGTTTAATGCTGCAACGCATTCATGGTTGGACAGGAGATACGGCTGGAGCAAGTATTGAAATGACGGAATTATTTTTGCTACTGGCTTTGTCTATGGCGTTGTAAGTCTTGTCTAGTTGCACCATAACTTGAATACCATTCATCTTTAACCTAAAGCTTTCACCCAGAGGCATACCCCAAACTGACATAATAGACATTGTTTAATTTCTTCTGTCAATACTGGAGTATGCCTTGAATTGCCGTTATTCCTTTGAGTTTTTCCCACCTAAATCTAGTGTGAGTAGCCTCGCTTTAGACACCTGCCTTACCGGACTTGCGACTTGGCAGCCTAAATTTTGTTCAATGACCTATGGTGCCGGTGGTTCAAGTCAGGTAGAAAGCTTTAATGCCATTCAAAGGTTACAGCAGCGAGGGCACCCTGCTGCTGCCCATATTACTGCTGCGGGTGCCAGTGCCGTAGAAATTAATAAAACAGCTCAGACATTTGTAAAAGAAGGTGTTGATCACCTCGTGGCTTTGCGTGGTGACAGTCCTAGTGGGCCCTTTACCCCTCATCCGCAAGGTTATGCTTATGGTGCTGATTTAGTCGCAGGGTTAAGACACTGGTTTGATGGCACCATTTCAGTTGCTGGCTACCCTGAAACTCACCCAGACGCACCTAATGCCATTGCAGATATAGGCCATTTAGCGTCGAAGGTGACAGCGGGGGCTAGTCAAATTATGACGCAGTACTGCTATGACACTGAGACTTTGCTTAGGTTTGCTGACCGAGTCCGTGGGCTCGCCATCACTGTACCTATCGTCGTGGGAATTATGCCGATTCACGATATTGTGGCCATACAACTTTTTTCTGCCCGCTGCGGAGCGACTGTGCCTGCTAACATCGTGGCTCCATTTGAACGTTTGAGTGATTCAAATGATCAATTTAAATTAGCTATTGAGGTTGCGGTAAAACAAATTGAGCAGTTAGCTGAGCAGGGGCTTGATCAAGTGCATTTGTACACTCTAAATAGGCCCCAGTGGGTGCATGGAATTTTGCATGCTTTGAAGCCAGCTAAACTGGCAAAAAGTGCGTAAACAGTAAGCATAAGGTATACTGCGCGGCTTAAATATTCGCCTTGCAGATTAGCCGCCTTATGAAACCAAAAGCAGTTGTCATCTATTCTGGTGGCATGGACTCCTTTACTGTCTTACACCTTGCTTTGCAGCAAGGTTATGATGTCTATGCCCTGTCGTTTAACTATGGCCAACGCCATAGTAAAGAACTGGATGTGGCAGTGAGAGTGTGTGAAGATTTAGGGGTATCGCATAAGTTAGTCGACATCACTGCGATCAACCAATTACTGCAAGGTTCATCGCTTACCTCTTCAGATATAGACATTCCCATGGGAGAGTATGAAGAAGATAATATGAAGTCTACGGTGGTTCCTAACCGTAATATGATTTTATTATCTATGGCCATCGGTTATGCCGTGTCCTTAGGCACCACACAGGTATTTTATGGCGCTCATGCTGGTGATCATGACATCTACCCCGATTGCCGCCCTGAATTTGTCGATGCGATGAATGTTGTATCTGCCATCGCAAATTATGATGATGTGCAAATCATCAGCCCTTTTTTACATGCAACTAAACAAGCTATTCTGCAAGCAGGCGTAGACATGGGTTTAGATTACCGCCAAACTTGGACTTGCTACTTGGGTCAAGAAAAAGCCTGTGGTCAATGTGGTTCTTGTGTTGAGCGTTTAGACGCTTTTGCTAAAATGGGTCTCACAGACCCAGTGCCTTACGTGCAAATCTGATGATGTATGCTGTTAAAGAAATTTTTTATACCCTCCAAGGTGAAGGCCGACAAGCTGGACGACCTGCAGTTTTTTGTCGTTTTGCAGGCTGTAATCTTTGGACTGGTAGTGAGGCGCGCCGCGGTACTAGCATCTGTGATTTTTGTGACACTGACTTTGTGGGGGTGGATGGCACCCTAGGAGGACGTTATGAGGCCCAAGATTTGGCACAGTTAATTGCTAGCTGTTGGCCAGAAGGCATGCCAGGCCAACCACTCGTCGTGCTCACGGGGGGTGAGCCGATGTTGCAGGTCGACCAAGCTTTGGTGCACGAACTGCACGATCAGGGTTTTGAAATTGCTATAGAAACGAATGGCACGATACCGGTTCCGGCCACTATTGACTGGATTTGTGTAAGTCCTAAAGGCAGCTCCAACGTTGTGCAAATCACTGGGCATGAACTCAAACTTGTATACCCACAGCGCCAAGCTATGCCAGAACAGTTTATTGATTTTGAGTTTGAACATTATTACCTACAACCACTAGATAAGTCTTACATAGCCACTTCTAATGATGACGACAATTATGTGCAACAAACGGTTGATTACTGCTTGCGTCACCCTCAGTGGCGTTTAAGTTTGCAAACCCACAAAATTACAGGCATCCGTTAATGGAAATATATAAAGACTTCAGCTTTGATTCAGCGCACTTTTTACCTAACGTTCCAGTAGGGCATAAGTGTGGTCGTTTGCATGGTCATACCTTTCAATTACGTATTGTGGTGACTGGCCCTGTGGGTGAAACAACGGGTTGGATTATGGATTTTGGTGATATTAAACAGATTTTTAAACCCCTTTATGACCAGTTAGACCATAACTACTTAAACGATATTAAAGGCTTAGAAAATCCGACTAGTGAAGTCATGGTGCAATGGATTTGGCAACAGCTGAAACCACTACTGCCGCAGCTTGCACGCTTAGAGTTGAAAGAAACCTGCACCTCTGGTTGTGTTTATATAGGCGAATAATGCATGGCTATTGACGGCTTAACCAACAATGATATTAAACACATTCGTGATCAGGTAAAAACCATTGCGGTGGTAGGCTTGTCCCCCAAGCCCCACCGTGCCAGTCATCAAGTGGCTTTGTACCTTCAACAGCAGGGCTACCATATTATTCCGGTGCACCCTCAGCATCAGACCATCTTAGGTTTAACCTGCTACCCAAACCTTACTGCCATTCCCATGCATGTGGATATGGTGGATTGTTTTCGTGCCAGTGAAGCCATGCTGGCTTTGGCTGATGAGGTCATTGCTATTGGGGCTAAGGTGATGTGGATGCAGTTAGGCATTTACCATGCAGATGCAGCCGCCAAGGCAAGGGCTGCTGGCATTACTGTGGTGATGGACCGTTGTCCTAAAATTGAGTTTCCTCAGCTTAACTAAGTACTTTAAGATAGGTGGCCAAGGTTGCGCCTTAATGCAGTATTTTTAAGATTAATGGGCAGACACCGATCTTTCTAAATAGCATATTCTCATCTGGTGTGATTATTAGGTCACAACAAAATCCATCAATCTTAGTCTAAAACTCTCTCATAAAGTGACGGGTAAACGGTGCCAAAAATCACCACTATCGGGTATAATGCCGCCATAAATTTGCACTAACTAGAGCGCCTGCTTTGCTGGTAATGCCATAATGTTTGAAATCAATCCCTACATCCAAGCCATGAAAGACCTAGCTGAACGCACCCAAGTGCTTAGGGGGTACCTTTGACTATGCCGACAAACAAGAGCGCCTAGTTGAAGTCGAGCGTGAACTCGAGCAACCTGATGTATGGAACGACGCAGAACGGGCCCAGGCCTTAGGGAAAGAGCGATCTTTACTTGAGGGTGTGGTTAATACCATCGACACCATGGACTCAGGCCTAATTGATGCCCGCGAATTACTGGATTTGGCGGTTGAAGAAAACGATCAAGATACGCTTGACGAGGTACAGTCTGAGCTGGATGCTCTAACCATGAGTTTAGAAAAGCTTGAGTTTCGGCGCATGTTTTCTGGCGAGATGGATGCTAACGCGGCTTTTTTAGATATTCAATCAGGTTCTGGTGGCACTGAGGCACAGGACTGGGCCAGTATGATTTTACGCATGTACCTGCGCTGGGGTGAACAAAAAGGTTTTAAAGTTGAGCTTATGGAAGTGAGTGATGGTGATGTTGCAGGTATAAAAAGTGCCACCATTCGTTTTGATGGTGATTATGCCTTTGGCTGGTTGCGCACAGAAACAGGCGTGCATCGTTTAGTGCGAAAGTCGCCATTTGATTCTAGTAGTCGCCGGCACACTTCCTTTGCTTCAGTCTTTGTATCGCCAGAAATTGATGACAATATAGACATAGAGATTAATCCAGCTGACCTGAGGGTAGATACCTATCGTGCCAGTGGTGCTGGTGGTCAGCACGTTAACAAAACAGATTCTGCCGTGCGTCTAACTCACGCTCCTTCGGGAATTGTGGTGCAGTGTCAGAATCAACGATCGCAACACCAAAACCGAGATTCAGCTATGAAACAGCTGCGCGCAAAGTTGTACGAGCAAGAAATGCTCAAGCGCCAAGAGGCCTCTCAAGCCCTAGAAGACACTAAATCAGATATCGGCTGGGGCAGCCAGATCCGTTCTTACGTGCTTGATGACCAACGCATTAAAGACCTGCGCACCAACGTACAAACCGGTGGTTGTGATAAGGTGTTGGATGGTGACTTAGACCAGTTTATTGTAGCCAGCTTAAAAGCTGGGTTATGAATCCAATCAAGCAAGCAACCACATAAAAGACCTTGACCCAAGAATAGAACCTAGACTTATGAATGATACTAACGAAAGTTTAACGCAAGACGACAACAAATTAATTGCTGAGCGTCGTGCTAAATTAGCCAAGCGTCGAGCGGTGGGCAATGCCTTTCCTAACGATTTTCGCCGCGATAGCTACGCCCAAGACCTGCAGCAGGCCCATGGGGAAAAAGATAAGCCTGAGTTAGAAGGCTTGGCTATGCAGGTCAAGGTTGCCGGTCGTATCATTCGTAATCGTGGCGCCTTCATGGAAATTCAGGACGTGTCTGGTCGTGTTCAGTTGTATGTTAACCGCAAAGGCTTGCAACCAGAGCAACTAGAGGAAATCAAGACCTGGGACCTTGGTGATATTGTGGGGGTAGTAGGCACCTTACAAAAATCGGGTAAAGGTGATCTTTTTGTGGATATGTCTGATCCCCAGTTACTCACCAAAGCCCTGCGTCCCCTGCCTGATAAGCATCATGGTCTTGCAGATCAAGAAATGCGTTATCGTCAGCGCTATGTTGATCTTATTGTGAATGAAGAATCCCGCAATACCTTCATTATTCGCACACGTGTGGTCGAAGCCATTCGTCAGTACCTTATTAAGCGCGAGTTCATGGAGGTAGAAACTCCCATGATGCAGGTGATACCTGGTGGTGCCTCAGCCCGTCCCTTTATTACCCATCACAATGCCCTAGACCGTGATATGTACCTGCGGGTTGCCCCAGAGCTTTACCTTAAACGGTTAGTTGTGGGTGGCTTTGAGCGTGTGTTTGAAATTAATCGAAATTTCCGTAACGAAGGCTTGTCTACGCGCCATAACCCAGAATTTACCATGCTAGAGTTCTACTGGTCCTATGCTGACTATCGCGACCTTATGGACTTAACCGAAGGTATGTTACGCCACATTGCTGAGTCTGTGCTGGGTAACAGCAAAGTTACCTATCAAGGTAGCGAATTTGACTTTGCTCAACCGTTTAAACGCATCTCGGTATTTGACTCCATTTTGCACTATAACCCAGACCTTAAAGCAGATCAGTTAGCCGATGAAACAGGTGCTCGCGCCATTGCTGAAAATCTTGGCATTCCACTGAAGCCTTATTATGGATTGGGCAAGGTGCAAATTGAAATTTTTGAAAAGACCGTAGAAGACCGATTAGATCAGCCTACCTTTATTACGCATTATCCCGCTGAGGTTTCCCCCTTAGCCCGTCGTAACGACCTCGACCCATTTGTTACTGATCGTTTTGAATTCTTTGTTGGTGGTCGTGAAATTGCTAATGGATTCTCAGAACTTAATGATGCCGAAGATCAAGCTGAGCGTTTCCTAGCTCAAGTCGCTGAGAAAGATGCGGGTGACGATGAAGCCATGCATTATGACGCAGATTACATAGCGGCGCTTGAATATGGCATGCCACCTACGGCAGGTGAGGGCATCGGTATTGATCGCTTGGTCATGCTGTTTACCGATGCGCCTTCGATTCGTGATGTGTTGTTGTTTCCGCACATGCGCCCCGAAGCTAAATAGCTTTTTGGTCCAATTGTGGCTCAATCTATTTGGCAAGATGCACACCTAGACCAGCTTGATGAGGGCTGGCTTAGGGTGTTGCAACCTTGCTTACAGCTGCCACAAGTTGAACGACTGGCTACCTTTCTTCAAATTCAGTTAGATCAGCAGATTAAGGTGTTACCGGCTCAAAAAGATTGGTTTAACGCCTTTAAACTAACGCCATTTAAGCAGGTCAAAGTCGTGATTTTGGGTCAAGACCCATATCATGGAGTGGAGCAGGGCTTACCCCAAGCTCATGGGTTGAGCTTTTCCGTAAATGAAGGTGTTAAAACGCCCCCATCCTTGCGCAATGTGCTAAAAGAGTTACACGCTGATTTAGCCATTCGGTCAGCCACCCATGGCGATTTAAGCCAATGGGCACAGCAAGGGGTGCTCATGTTGAACACAGTGCTCACTGTCGCACAGAGTCAAGCGGGGGCCCACCAAGGTCAGGGATGGGAAAGTCTGACGGATGAGGTGATTAGGGCGCTCAATAAGCAACGATCAGGCCTCGTGTTTTTGTTGTGGGGCAAACCTGCACAAAATAAAGCGGCTCTTATTGACGCTAAAAAACATTGTGTACTCAAAGCCGTTCATCCATCACCTTTATCGGCCTATCGAGGCTTCTTAGGCTGTGGCCACTTTTCTAAAACTAATGTCTATTTAGTAGAGCAGGGCCTCAACCCTATCGATTGGCAACGCACGCCAATCGACGCATCAGCAAGTCAAATTCAATTGTTGTGATGGTTTTTAGGTGATCTATCAAGGGTGACTTCATCAAGCGTCCATGGTCACCAATGACTCGCGGTAAAAATTCACGCCATGACCTGCAATAAAAGGGCTAAACCCGCTGATGCAGCCAAAACTGGGGCGATGCCCCAATGTCTTTTAAGTAGTAAGTAAGCACACGCTAAGGTGAGTCCAACGACAGGCCAATCTAGGGTTAGCACATCAGGTGTCCAAAGCATCAACCACCCAAACTTGTGAAGTTCTACACGAGTAAAAAATACATGTAAGCCAAACCAAACCGATAAATTTAAAATAACACCAACAACAGCCGCTGTAATACCGACTAACGCACCTTTTAATCGGGGTTGATGGTTGATCCATTCGATGTAAGGAGCACCAGAAAATATCCACATAAAACAAGGGATAAAGGTCACCCAAATGGCCACTATTGCGCCATAAATGCCCATCACCCAACTATGGCGGCCACCCTCTTGAAATGCGGCTAAATAGCCAACAAATTCAGTTACTAAAATGAGGGGCCCAGGCGTTGTTTCTGCTAAACCCAAACCGTCCATCATTTGCCCAGCACTAAGCCAGCCGTGAGTGACCACAACATCTTGGCCCATATAAGCTAATACTGCATAAGCTCCCCCAAAGGTGACAATGGCCAGCTTTGAAAAAAACCAGCCGATGTCACTTAATATTTGGTCTGGTCCTAGTGCCCACATTAATAAAAACTGTGGCAGTAGCCAAAGAGTTAACCAAAAGGTGAGGGTCTTAATGGTTTGGAAAAAAGGTGGGTGGCTCTTGTTGACGAGGCTGTTATCCAAATGACTTTGAAAACGCAAAAACCCATAGGTGGCTGCCAACAATATAATTAGGGGAAAGGGTAACGCTAAAAAGAAAATTGAAATAAAAGACACTAAAGCTAATAGCCAATGCTCAGCGCCTTTGAGAGCTTTTTTAGATACCCGTAACAAGGCTTCAATGACAATCACAACCACAGCAGCCTTAACGCCCCAAAAAAGGCTTTCAACCCAGGAGATATTGCCAAAAGATGCGTAGATCATGGCGAGCACTAAAACCACAACTGCTCCAGGTATGACGAACAACAGACCTGCTGTCATTCCCCCCCGCCAACCGTGTAAACGCCAACCTACATAGGTGCCCAGTTGCATTGCCTCTGGGCCTGGTAGGAGCATACAAAAACTAAGGGCGTTTAAAAATTGGGCTTCGCTTAACCATTTTTTTTGTTCCACCACAATCCTGTGCATTAAGGCTATTTGTGCGGTAGGTCCACCAAACGACAATAAGCCAATTTTTGCCCATGCACGGGTTGCCTCATTAAAGGAGACTTGCTTGGTATCATGGTGATGCGCCATCGCTCTGTGCCTTTTTGGATTGGTGAACCTAACATGAGTGGTTATCACAGAAAATAGAGGGTTGTGTATACACACTACTTTTCCAATGATGAAAACTTTCCTTAAGCTACCTCAACGGCCTTTCTCTGGCAATTAAAAAGACTAAACCAGAGTCTGCCGGGTTTAACTCAAACTCACTCAATGCGTATAATGTAAACCTGCTAAGCTAATACTTAAGTCAACGTAGGGTTTAAAAATGACAGACACACTAGGGTATCGCGGTTGGCTTTATTCCGTACTTATCGCCATTGATCAACTTGGTAATGCCTTAGCTGGTGGTTATGCAGATTCAACTATTTCTGCCCGCGTGGGCTACAACGTTCGACATGCGGCCCATGAGAGGCAAAACTATTGGCGCCTATTAGAGGGCATCATTAATTATACATTCTTACCTTTGGATGGTCCCGATCATTGCTACCAAGCTTACTTGGCAGGTAATCAGACCTACTACCGAGATGGTAGCGACTTAATGCGGGTCATCTTGAGTAGTTTAATTATTTTCAATGCCATCCCCATTGCCATAGTCACTCGTGTTGTGGCTTGGCACAGAAATCGTCATCAAAATTAAGACTAACTCTGCTGTGTCTAGGTCAAGCTAGCCCTTTTTAAGTTAACCGTGTTTAAGCTAACCGTATTTATGCAAACTCTAGGTTAAACCCAATTAAAAGCGCTCAGCCACGCGCAGCGACTAAAGCCTGCATGCTGGTTTCATTGGATGGGGTTGATGAATACATAATCTTGCCTTAGGTAGTTGCGCAAATGAGCATTAGCTATGAGCTTCTTAGATGCCTTGTGTGCCAAAGCCTCATCAGAGAAGATGTAGTTATTAGTGTGAGCAATGTCCCTCCAAGAATAAGTTTTCCCTGGCGCGAGATTGAGCCTAATACGGGCAAGTTTTTGAGTTAACAATAATTTGGTGATTGAGACGATGTCATCGACGTGTATTAAATTCACCTCTTTATTGGCGTTTTTGATGCGGCCCTTGTTAAGCCAGTTTATGGGGCTTCGATCAGGGCCCGCAATACCACAAAGAGTTAACAGGCAAGCCCCCTGTTGCCGATAGTTTTCTTCCGCCGAGGCGCGGGCTTTAGTGCGGTCAATAGCACTCATTTCGTCAATCACTTGTCCTTCAAACTTATGCTCGTAGACTGAGGTGGTTGAATAAATAAAGACTTGTTCGCAGCGCTGTTTGAGAAACGTGAAAAAACGGTTTTCTAAGTCACTATTGCAGCAAGCAAAAGTCCACAAAACTTGCTTGGATGTTGGAATGTTGTGCCATGATGTCTGATCGTCTAATTGGAAATAAATGTGTTCATCAAGGGTTGGTGTGCGACTCGTTATTCGAGCGTTACTATGGTTTGCATACAGGCGCGAACCGCAGTAGCCATTGCCTAATATAGTCAGCTCACATATAGGTGCGTTCATGGTTAATCCTATGCTTAATCTTTTACTTAATCTGAGGCTTAATAAAAGCCAAGGCCTGGCTTAGTTGATTAAGCCCTGCCTCACTGAGTGGTAGGTTTTGTTGCAAATGCTATCTACATTATTGACTGGGGCGCATCAAAGTGCATGGGTTTAAAGTTTGATGCGTTCAAAAACTTGCGGGTCAATTTCGTAGGGCAAAGGTGACAAAGAAATAATGCTCTTGTCTTGTTCATGCAAGTGTAGTTCTTCTGCTTGCGCCTCTGTGCGATTAATGACTGCGGTAAACCTGTAGGTGTGCTCTCCATTAGGCGCTGCACTGGTGATGCGACCCACATTTTTACGCTTATTAGCGTCAATTTGTTGGCCCACCATCACGGCTTGACTTGAATGGACCTGGCCAATAAATAAGTGACGCTTTAATTTGCCTAAATACTGCATGCGCGCCACAATTTCTTGGCCCGTATAACAGCCTTTTTTAAAATCGATAGCCCCTGTGGCCTGTAAATTAAGCATTTGTGGAACGTAGCTGTCACTGATATCTGGCGTGACATACATCAGCCCTTGATCAATTTGTAGCGTTTCCCATGCATTGACTTCAGCTAAGCTTGCGCGTTGTTCCAATAACCCTATGACCTGTGCTTTATCTTCTGGGCGACAATAAGCAATAAATTCACTAGTCTCTGATTGCATGCCCCAAGCTAAGCTGCTTTCATTTTGAATGCTACCAAGGTGACTGTTTGGCGCTGAACCAATGGCCTCTGTTATACATTCAGTTGCAGCGTCCCCCCAGATGGCGAAACGACACCAAGTTGCGCTACTGTCGTGCAGTTCGGCTTTAGAGAATACAATATACTTAGCTAAAGCTTGTTGTACACTGGGCACTATGCTCAAGGGCATGTGGAGTAACAAGGTGTCGGCATGGGCTACCAAATCGAAGTTGGCAATAACGTTACCTTTAGGGGTACAGTAAGCGCCTGCTTGCCCCTGTGATGGAGTAACTTTATTGACGTCACATGTGATCTGGCCTTGCAAAAACGTCTGGGCATCTTGGCCAGTTAAACTGACACTACCAAAATGATCTAATGGGCAAAAATAGGTTTGTTTCATGGTCTTTAATGATCTAAATAGGGATGCCTAGCAGGCATGTTTTTGCGCTTTGCGCTAACATAGCACTCTGCCCCCTATGGTATGGGTTACAACGGAGGAATTCAATGTTGAATGAGACAGAATTAAAGCGACAAGTATGGCACAGTCGCCGTGGCATGTTGGAATTAGATGTTTTGCTGGGACCGTTTGCGGCTCATGCACTACCTTTAATCAGTGCTGATCAGCAGCAAGTCTATGTGCGTTTGCTGAGTCAGCAAGATCCTGATTTATTTACTTGGTTTATGGGTCATGCCCATAGTGATGATGAAGAGTTAGCGGCGATGGTTCAGCAAGTGAAAGACTATGCTCAGTCGAGCCAAATTCCAGCTTAAGGCTTTAATCCATCTAACTTACTACGCGATCATAGTTTGGATTGGGTTAAGTCTTTGCAGTATAGGAATTTTGCGCGAGTTTTGGCTGATACTGGCGTATTTTTTATTGACGGGGTCAGTCATTGGTGGCTGGGTCTGGCACTACGCTTGGCTCAATGCCGGCACTAGTGTGGTGGCAATGAGATGGACGCCTGATGAATTTTGTTGTTATTTAAAAAATGGTCAGCAGGTACAGGGTCAGTTAATGGCTAAGTCTGGTTTTAACCCTTACTTCATCACCCTGCATATCGCAGTGGCTGGAGGCGGCCAGTTTTGGTGGCCCTTAATGATTGATAGTGGTCCAGTCAATGAGCTGCGTAAACTCAGAGTATTTGGTCGCTGGTATCAGCAAATCCCTATTGCCAATCGAAGTTAGTTGGCGTCAAAATGGTGTTACGGGCTACGGGCAAGGAATTTGGGTAGTCTAAAGTAAAGTGTAATCCTCGACTTTCTTTGCGTTGCTGAGCACTATGGATAATAATTGAGGCGACTAAGGCTAAATTACGCAGTTCAATCAGGTCACCACTGATACGATAGTTACTGTAAAACTCATCTATTTCACTTAATAACATTTCGACGCGGTGCTGGGCCCTCGTCAAACGTTTGTCCGTTCGCACTATACCCACATAATCCCACATAAAACGCCGTAATTCGTCCCAATTATGGGAGATGATCACGTCCTCATCGGAGTCCTTCACTTGGCTTTCATCCCAGGCTGGAATAAGCTCATCTAATGCCGCTTGGCTCCAGTTGGTTTCGATGTGCCGAGCCGCAGCGTGGCCATAGACAAAACATTCCAACAATGAATTACTCGCCAAACGATTGGCGCCATGCAAACCGGTAAATGCTGTTTCACCCACGGCATATAGTCCATCAATATCGGTCATGCCATCTTGGTTAGTAATAATGCCACCGCAGGTATAATGGGCTGCAGGAACCACGGGAATGGGATCCTTAGCGATGTCTATACCAAGGTCCATGCAGCGTTGGTATATGTTGGGAAAGTGGGATTGCACAAAATCTCGTCCTCGGTGACTGATGTCCAGATAAACACAGTCATCGCCTAGACGTTTCATTTCATGGTCTATGGCTCGGGCAACAATATCCCTTGGCGCTAACTCTAAGCGGTCATCAAAGCGATGCATAAAAGGCTCACCATCGGCGAGCACTAGTTTGCCCCCTTCACCACGAATGGCCTCTGAAATTAAAAATGACTTTGCTTGAGAATGATACAGGCAGGTCGGGTGGAATTGATTAAATTCCATGTTAGCCAATCGACAACCGGCCCGCCAAGCCATGGCAATGCCATCACCGGATGAACCGTCTAAGTTACTTGTGTAAAGGTATACCTTACTCGCACCTCCTGTTGCCAAAATCACACAGGGGGCTTTAAAGGTATTCACATGGCCGGTTTTTTGATCCAGCACATAGGCGCCCAAGCAGCGGTTGCCGGGTAGTCCTAGCTTCGCACGGGTAATCAGGTCGATCGCCACCTGATGGCTTAACAAATCTAGATTCTCTGCTTCTGTAGCTCGTTCAATTAGGGTGCTGGTGACGGCGAGTCCAGTCCAGTCAGCGGCATGAATTATGCGCCGATGACTGTGGCCTCCTTCTTGAGTTAGATGGTAACCAGAGGCATCATCTTGGTCCTCAGTAAAAGGTACTCGTTGTTCAATAAGCCAATCAATGCTGGCCTTGGCTTGTTCAACAGTAAATTGAATGGCCTCTGGATCACCTAAGTTAGCTCCAGCAATTAGGGTATCTTGAATATGATTATCAATGCGGTCTTGTTTATCTAATACTGCCGCAATGCCGCCCTGAGCTTTAGCCGAGGCGCCAGCATCTAATTCGTCTTTACTGATAATAGCTACTTTCCGCGTGGTAGATAGCTGTAAACCTAAGCTTAGGCCAGCGGCGCCCGATCCAATGATCAGTACATCGTATTGAATATCGTGTTGCATAAGGGAAATCAAGGTATAAGCAGGATGTCTTATTATAGCTTGGAGATTGGCAATGTTAAAAGCTAATTGTGGCAGAAATTCGTGCCAGCTGAGTCAATCTACTGTACTCTTGTTGCATTATTTAAATGAACATGTTTTGTTAATTGTATATCCATAGTTTTCAGGATAAGGAAATTAAGTGCCTGATGCCAAGGCGTTAACCTCACCCACACAGACTGACCAGCAGCTTGTCGAACGAGTTCAAGCTGGAGATAAGCGCGCCTTCGATTTACTGGTACTTAAGTATCAGCATAAAATTATTAGCTTAGTGGGCCGCTATGTCAAAGATCATCATGAGTCGATGGATGTAAGCCAAGAGGCCTTTATTAAGGCTTACCGTGCACTGGCTAACTTTCGCGGGGATAGTCAGTTTTATACATGGCTCTATCGGATTGCGATTAATACCGCAAAAAACTATTTGGTGGCACGTAATCGGAGACCACCTGATGTGGATGTCGATGTTAACGACTACGGTGACTACGGCAGTGCAGATGTTATGGCTGATGTTGATACGCCAGAAAACCTAATGGCCCGAGACCAATTGCAAGACAAAGTTTTTGCTACCCTAGAAAAATTGCCTGATGATTTGAGGACAGCACTAACTTTGAGAGAGTTTGAAGGCATGAGCTATGAACAAATTGCGGAAGTGATGGACTGCCCCGTTGGCACTGTTCGTTCGCGTATATTTCGGGCGAGAGATGCTGTAGACAAAGAAGTGGCTAAGTTAATGGACCGTGATTAGTCAGGGATTTAAACGCTTTGAAAATAAAGTTGAACCAAACAGCCTAGTTGACGTCCAACTTGGGTAAGTTAAATTTAGGAAGCTACATTTTGACATCTACTCATACCAACGCCGATTCAATCAGTGAGTCATTATCTGCAGTAATGGATGATGCAGCCCAGCCACTGGAACTTCAGCGTGTGTTAAAAGCCAGTCAGACCGACGAGCAAGTGCGCCTTAAATGGGCGCGTTATCAATTGGCGAGTGCGGCTTTAAAGCGTGAAGCTAATCATGCATCATTAAACTTAGATTTAGCGCATAGGGTGCGTCATGCCATTGACACCGAGACAACCTACACTCAATTAGGTGCTGACACCAAGACAAAAATGAGTAAGTTTGACCGTTTCTGGCATCCCGTTGCTGGATTGGCAATTGCTGCAAGTGTGACGGTAGTAATGGTGTTGGGCGGCCAACGCTTGGGAGTTGCAATGCAGCCTCAAATGATTCCAGTGCAACCTGGGGTGGTTTTGCTAGAGCCTAGAAATAGCAACACTAGTATTGCCTTATCTAGTGTTGGAAAGACTCGCACTGTAGTTGAAAATACGAATGACATTATCCGTCTTCCTGCACCAATAGAAGCCGTTAATGCGTCTCAAGCACGTTGGTCAGTGGCAGGTTTACCGGCCGGGTTTGTGTTAACCCAGCGCAATCTAGAATCAGTAGATCAGGCCCCTAGAGAAGTATTAACCTACAGTAATGGAGATGCCAGCTTTACGCTTTATATTGAAGCATTAAATGGCCGTACCATCGCAGAAGGATATGCTTTTGCTGGGTCAAATCTTGTTTTGGGTCAATCCATGATGCATGCTGGCGAGCCCATGTTTGTCACCATAGTAGGTCAATTAAGCTTGCAGCAGGGTGAGCAAGTCGCAGGCTCTGTGGTATCCTTTAAGCCTAAATAAACGGCTCGAAAGAGCGCAGGGCTTTACCCATGGCTAACACCCCAAGTTCTGATATTCAAAATTCTATGATTGAGCAAGTTGCTCATGTGCAAGCAATTGACCAGACCTCAGTCTGGTTAGATACTCTGCGCCTTAGCACCTGTAATTCATGCAGCATGAAGAGTGGCTGTGGTCAACGACTCATGAATCAAGCGACCGACTGTAAGCGTTCGCGTATTGAATTGCCTATACCGCAACATATGACCCTTAATGTGGGTGATGAAGTGGTGCTTGGTATTCCCCAAAAAGCCTTTATCAAAGCCAGTGTGTTGACCTTTGCTATGCCATTGGTATGGATGTTGGCCTGTGCTTTGTTAGCGCAATGGTTGACATTGTCTGAGCCGGCAACTGTGGTCGCCGCTTTGTTAGGTTTAGGCCTTGGTTTATTGTTCTTGCGCTGGTACAGCCAAAGTGAGGCAGTCCTAGCATCTAACCAATGGCAGCCCGTTATACTGCGCCAGCAGCCCTCAGAATATGTGCAAGCACTGCAATTGATGACAGACTAATTTTGCAGTAGTTCACCTCAGATTGAGCACAGGCCACCGCTAACTGAAAAACTTTGTAAAGGATAACCTTCGAAGCTACCCGTGTTATCAAACTGGCGTATGCTACTTGTTAAATATTTAGATTTTAAAGGAACAGCGCTATGACGCAACGAGTCTCCATAAACTATAAAATCATTACTATTTTGCTGGGGTCATTGCTTTACGCGAGTTTAAGTTGGTCTGCAAGGCTGCCCGACTTTACACAATTAGTTGAACAGGCATCTCCAGCTGTTGTTAATATCAGCACCTCTCGTGTTGCTGCTCAAAGACCGACAGGTAACCAGTTTGAAATGCCCGGTCAAGAGCAGTTGCCCGATATATTTAAACACTTTTTTGAACGTCAGTTTCCGCAGCAAAAATCGCCACCGCAAGGTCAGGTGCCTGAAGCGCGTTCATCAGGCTCAGGTTTCTTGATTAGTGACGATGGTTACCTTTTAACCAATCACCATGTAGTCAAAGATGCTGATAAAATTATCGTCGCTTTAAATGACCGCCGTGAAATGGAAGCGGAATTGATTGGCTCAGATCCTCGTTCTGATTTAGCCTTGTTGAAAATTGATGGAAAAGATCTACCTTATCTAAAAATGGCAGACTCGGATAAGTTGAAAGTGGGGGAGTGGGTGTTGGCCATTGGCTCACCATTTGGCTTTGATTATTCGGTCACCGCCGGCATAGTAAGTGCCATAGGTCGCAGTCTTCGCTCAGAAACCTACGTGCCTTTTATTCAAACGGACGTGGCCATTAACCCGGGTAATTCTGGTGGCCCCTTGTTTAACCTAGACGGCGAAGTTGTTGGTATCAATTCGCAAATATATACCCGCTCAGGCGGCTTTATGGGGCTTAGCTTCGCCATCCCCAGCAATACAGCCATCTCAGTAGTTGCTCAGTTAAGGGTGACTGGTGAGGTTGCTCGTGGATGGTTGGGTGTGCAAATTCAAGAAGTGAGTCAAGATTTAGCAGAGTCATTTGGCTTGGATAAGGCTGCAGGGGCTTTGATTGCTCAAGTGTTTGACAATAGTCCAGCCCTCGAGGCAGGTCTGCAGGCAGGAGATGTCATCACTCAAATCAATGGCAATGAAATTATTATGTCGGCTCAAGTAGCACACTTTATAGGGGCTATAGCGCCTGATCAATCGGTGGTGATCCAGTTGGTCAGAGATGGAAAAAGTATAGAGGTGGACGTGGTTATTGGACATCTTCCTAAAAACATTGCTGAGACTCTAAGTGCCGCTGAGCCTGGTGCGTATGTGGAACGTATCGGTTTGCGGGTGGTGGCTTTGAAGCCAGAGAAAGCAAAGGCTATGCGTATCCGCAATGGTATCGATATTTTGGAAGTGGACGCGGGTGTAGCTCAAGAATTGGGTCTGAAGCCTGGGGATGTTATTACGAGTATGGCAAATCAGCCCATTTCTAGTGTTCAGCAGTTTGTTGAATTAGCAGCAGCATTGCCGATCCAACGTTCAATTTCCCTGCGTATCGTGCGAGAGGGAAGACCACTGTTTGTGGCCTTCCGGCTGAATCAATAATAGGAAAGAATCGTATTATTGAATTTGATTGCCCACGCGAACCACTTTTAAAGTGTTAGTGCCGCCGTGGGCCTTCACGTAATCCCCTTTGGTTATAAGTACGATGTCACCATCTTTGACCACACCTAAGGCCTTAAGTTGCTCTACTGCGATGTGGTTTACCTCAGAATTTTCCAGTACATCAGAATCGAATGGGTGAGTAATTACTCCGCGATATAGGCATACACGTCGCTGGGTTTCTGCTTCTGGGGTAAAGGCAAAGATAGGGATGCCAGAGCGAATGCGTGACATGAGTAGTGGGGTTTGCCCGCTCTGGGTCATGCAGATAATGGCTTTGACACCATCCAGGTGGTTGGCGGCATACATGGCACTCAAAGCCACACTTTCGTCGATGCTATGCACAGAAATATCAACCCGATGAGATGATTTGTAGGCATTCCGATGTTGCTCAGCGCCTAAACATACCCGCGCCATGGCTTCTACAGTTTGAGCAGGAAAGTCGCCGACCGCAGTTTCAGCAGACAGCATGACTGCGTCTGTACCATCCATGACTGCGTTAGCAACGTCAGACACTTCTGCCCGAGTAGGCATGGGGCTGGTGATCATAGATTCCATCATCTGTGTGGCTGTAATTACAATACGGTTGAGGCGCCGGGTGTGTTTGATGATGTCTTTTTGAACACCCACTAACAAAGCATCGCCAATTTCTACAGCCAGATCCCCACGGGCCACCATCACCCCTTCAGAAGCTTCAATAATGCCTTCAAGGACCACTGGGTCTATGGCCTCTGCACGCTCTATTTTAGCAATTAAACTGGCATTGCTATGGGCTTTTTCAAGCAAAGCCCTTGCTTCATGCATGTCTTCTGCATTGCGTACGAAAGAAATAGCGATGTAGTCTACGCCAATCTTTGCAGCTGTAATTAAGTCGGCACGATCTTTGGGTGTTAATGCGGCTGCAGATAAACCTCCGCCTTGTAAGTTAATGCCTTTATTGTTGGAAAGTGGGCCACCAATTTCTACTTGGGTATACACTTTTTCTTCGCTTACACGCACCACTTTAAGCACGATGCGGCCATCATCTAGCAGTAGAATGTCATTTTTATGCAGGTCTTTGCCTAATTCAGGAAAGTCTAAACCGACCGCTTCCTCTGTGCCCGCCTCAAGATCCATAGAGGGGTCTAATAGAAAGTCTTGACCTTCTTGCAGTTGTACTTTGTTGTTGGTGAATCTAGCCACCCGAACCTTGGGTCCCTGCAAGTCTGCCAGCAAGGCAACGTGGCGTCCGACTTCCTTGGCAGCTTGAAGCACCATGGCCGCACGTTGTTGATGGTCGGCTGGACTACCATGAGAAAAGTTAAGCCTTACTACGTCGGCACCCGCTGCAATAATACTCTTGAGAACTTCTGGGCTACTTGTAGCAGGGCCTAAGGTAGCAACAATCTTAGTACGTCGTAATTGCATAATATAAAGGTCTATCCTTGATAGTAAGGTGGTGCCAAATTAGCACAGGGACACCTGAAGGTTAATGTTGCATTAGGGCTAGGCTAGTGTCCAGCATTCTGTTGCTAAAGCCCCATTCATTATCATACCAAGCCATAACCTTAACTAAAGTGCCTTGTGCTCGGGTGTGATTAGCATCAAAGCTTGAAGATTTGGCGCTGTGATTAAAGTCTATAGAGACCAGAGGCTGGTCTACGTAGTCCATCACATGAGCCAGTTCAGGGTCATTAATGATGGCATTTTTTACGCACTGGTTAATGTCGCTAGTGCTCGTTTCTTGGCCAGCAACGAAAGTTAGGTCAACCAATGACACGTTAATCGTTGGTACACGAATTGCCATACCGTCTAAACGGCCATTAAGTTGGGGTAATACCAAACCAACGGCCGCTGCGGCACCTGTTTTAGTTGGAATCATTGAGCTGGTAGCAGAGCGAGCGCGATATAAATCACTATGTTGACCATCTGTGAGCAGTTGATCGTTGGTGTAAGCGTGGATGGTGGTCATCTGGCCTTGTTTTATGCCCACAGCTTGGTCGAGTATCTTAGCTAAGGGGGCTAGGCAGTTAGTGGTGCATGAGGCGTTAGAGATAATGCGCTCATTGCCTGTCAGTGTATGGTGATTAACACCATACACAATAGTGGCATCTAAATCTTGCCCAGGGGCAGAAATTAAAACTTTGTGCGCACCTGCATCAATATGAGCTTGGGCATGGTTGCGCTGGGTAAATAGACCAGTGCACTCTAAGACTAAGTCTATATTGAGTGCTCGCCATGGTAGCTTACTCGGGTCTCTTTGCTGAAAGAGTTGGATTTTGTCTTGGTTGACGAACAGATGCTTGTCATCGTATTCGATGTTGCCGTTAAAGCGGCCATGCACACTGTCAAATTGTAGAAGATGAGCATTAGTTTGTGGGCTACCCAGGTCATTGATGGCTACAATCTCAAATGCTTGCTGATAATGATCAGGACTACTTTCGTAAATGGCGCGTACGATGTTGCGGCCAATACGGCCAAATCCATTGATAGCAATGCGGATACTCATGTCTATTCTCTCTTTATCCATTTGTGGTAATATTACTAACATTTTAGCATAAAATCAATTAAATCGACTGATAAGTATTCCAGATTCAATGTATTTTTGTTAATATTACGTAATAATTATGAGTATCAAAGCCAAGCATCAGCGCATGGCTATAGGGCTCAGTCAACAGGCTAAGTCATAGCGTAAAGTGAAAAGAGAATTACTATGAGTGGGATCATGCACAGTAAGGTGGCACAAGTCACCCAAGCAATTATCGAGCGTAGCCGTGCGTCTCGGGGTGACTATTTACAGCGCATTGAGGCCGCTAAAGGGAGTGTAGTTAGTCGCTCTAATCTGTCATGTGGCAACTTAGCTCATGGTTTTGCAGCGTGTTCCCAGACCGATAAAGACCGCTTAACTATGATGGATGAGGCGAATGTCGCCATCGTATCAGCTTACAATGACATGCTCTCAGCGCACCAACCTTTTGAACGTTATCCTCAAATTATTAAACAGGCGGTGAGGGAGATGGGCAGTGTGGCGCAATTTGCAGGTGGTGTCCCAGCCATGTGTGATGGCGTTACCCAAGGTCAGCCAGGCATGGAACTGAGCTTGTTTAGTCGAGATATTATTGCTATGTCTACAGCAGTGGCCCTATCCCATAACATGTTTGATGCTGTCTTGTGTTTGGGGGTGTGTGATAAAATCATCCCTGGTCTATTAATAGGGTCCTTAAGTTTTGGCCACCTGCCTATTGTATTTGTGCCTGCAGGGCCCATGTCTTCAGGCTTACCAAATACAGAAAAAGCACGTATTCGCCAGCTTTATGCTGAAGGTAAAGTGGGTCGGGATGAATTGCTAGCTTGCGAATCTGACTCTTACCATAGCGCAGGTACGTGCACCTTTTATGGCACAGCTAACAGTAATCAATTATTGATGGAGGTCATGGGCCTGCATTTGCCAGGTGCTTCGTTTGTGCCTCCTGACGGCGACTTACGCGACCAATTGACGCGCTCAGCAGCGCAGCGGGCGGTGAAATTAACCCATCCATCGCAGCAGCAAAATCTTGCTCAAATCGTCTCTGAAAAAACTATGGTTAATGCCATAGTGGCTTTACTAGCCACGGGCGGTTCCACCAACCACACCATACATTTGATTGCCATTGCCAAAGCAGCAGGCATTATTATCAATTGGGATGACTTCGCTAGTTTGTCCAGTGTGGTGCCGAGTTTGACGCGCATCTACCCCAATGGGCAAGCTGACATTAACGTTTTTCATGGCGCTGGTGGTGTGCCATATTTAATTCAAACCCTTTTGCAAGGTGGCTTGCTGCATGAAGATGTAGAAACGATTATGGGTCATGGCTTAAGCCAATATTGTCAAGAACCAAAATTAATCTCTAGTAAGCTAGTGTGGCAGCCAGCGCCAGCAGAAAGTGCTAACTCAGATGTTTTGACCAATGTAGCCGAACCTTTTTCAAAAACAGGTGGCTTGGTGACTTTAGAGGGTAACCTTGGTCGCAGTGTCGCCAAAGTATCCGCAGTTAAAACTGAACATTGGACGGTAGAGGCAGAGGCTGCCGTATTCGACTCACAAGTAGGATTTGAACAGGCGTTTCAAGCAGGAGCTTTAGAACGAGATTTTATTGCTGTGCTGCGCTTTCAAGGTCCCCAAGCCTGTGGCATGCCCGAATTACATAAACTAACGCCTTACTTAGGTCTTTTGCAGGACCGGGGTTTTAAAGTTGCTTTAGTGACCGACGGACGTATGTCAGGGGCCTCTGGTAAGGTGCCGGCGGCGATCCACTTGCATCCAGAGGCTAAGTCGGGAGGCTTAATCAGTAAAATAGAAAACGGAGATTTATTAAGTCTAGACTGCCATAATGGGCGCTTAGAGTTATTAGTTGAAGATCACATACTCCAAGCAAGACCAGCCGCTCAGCAAACTCAGACGGTGACTTATGGCATGGGCAGAGAACTGTTTGCCAACCTGCGTCAGCAGGTGACAAGTGCTGAACTTGGGGCCAGCACTTGCTCGTAGTTGTGTGTTGTTATTAAAGAGAAATCTATAGAAATGTCTAAATATGACCTAGTGGCTGACATAGGGGCCACCAACGCTCGTTTTGCTTTAACCCGTAATGGTGCGCAAGGTCTATCGCACATTCAGGTCTTAGCTTGCGCAGATTATCCCAATTTAGAAACGGCGATGGCTGCCTACCTCGATAGTACAGACGCGATCGGTTTAATTGCTAAGGTCTGTATTGCCATAGCGGGAACGGTGCACATGCCAGAATTTTCTCTAGCCAATAATCATTGGCGTGTGAATAAGGCACAAGTGAGTGCGGCTATTAAGCATGATATTTTATGGATCAATGATTTCACAGCTCAAGCTTGGGCTATGTCAGAGATTAATTCTTCTGATTTGTTATTAGTCAAACAAGGCCAAGCTGAAGAGCAGGGTAATCGATTGGTTATGGGACCAGGCACGGGTCTGGGTGTGGCAGGATTAATAGCCCATGATCAAGGTTGGTTGCCCGTTATGGGCGAAGGTGGGCATGTCAGCTTTTCACCTTCTAGTAAGGTACAGGCTGAAATATTGGCTTATATGTGGCAACGCTATGGACACGTGTCAGCAGAGCGCCTGTTATCAGGCTCAGGCATGATGGATTTATATGCGGCCGTGGCCCATATTAATGCTATTGAACCTAGTTTGACAAAGCCGGCCCAGGTTTTGCAGCAGGCGCAGTTGGCGACGCCAGATGATTTGGCGCACCAAACCCTGAGTATTTTTTGTGACATGTTAGGCAATACTGTAGCGAACGGCGCCCTTATGTTTGGATCTGTAGGTGGAGTTTATCTCACAGGGGGCATTTTACCTCGTATGTATGATTTTTTACTGACGAGCAGCTTTAATCATAGTTTCACCAGTAAGGGCCGCACATCTGCTTATTTGGAGCAAATGCCTATTTACCTTTGCATGGCACAACAACCGGGCCTACAAGGTGCAGCTATCGCCCTAAACAATGACCGAGAGAGGATGCATGCTACAACTTGAAAAATCCATACACTGGAAAAATTTGCAACAACTCGCGCTTCAATATCGTGATATTCACTTACGCGAATTGTTCACTCGAGAGGGCAATCGATTTGAAACATACTCCATTGAGCTACCCAACTTATTGCTTGATTATTCTAAGAATTGCCTAACACCTGAAATCATGCAGGCGCTATTTGGTTTAGCTGAAGACATGGGTTTGGGCGCCGCCACAGAGCGGATGTACCGAGGTGCAAAAATAAACGTAACTGAAGACCGCGCTGTGCTGCATACAGCTTTGCGCAATCGCAGTAATTCGCCTGTGTATGTTGATCAAGTTAACGTTATGGACTTAATCAATAAAGAATTAGCACACATGCGTCAGTTCGTTGAAAAAGTACGCAGTGGAGAGTGGCACGGCTATTCAGGTAAACGCATTACTGATGTCGTAAATATTGGTATTGGGGGTTCAAATTTAGGGCCCAAAATGGTGACTCAAGCCTTGCGTTCATACGCAGATTCAACCATTCGAGTTCATTTTATTTCCAATGTCGATGGGGTGGAGATTGCTGAAATTTTACGCCCGTTAAACGCCGAACAAGTGTTGTTTGTGGTGGCATCAAAAACCTTCACTACCAGTGAAACTATGACCAATGCCCAAACTGCTCGTAATTGGCTCATGGCATCGGCCTTTGATGAACGAGCAGTTCAGCATCACTTTGTGGCCGTATCATCGAATACTCAAGCCGTGCAGGAATTTGGTATTGATAGGGAATTTATGTTCTCTATGTGGGATTGGGTGGGTGGTCGCTATTCCATTTGGTCTGCCATCGGTTTACCCATCGCACTCTATTTAGGCTTTGATAAATTCGAAGATTTACTCACTGGTGCCCATGATATGGATCGCCATTTTAGAGATGCGCCAGCGGCCGAAAACATGCCAACGATTATGGCTTTAGTGAGTATTTGGAATGGCTTATTACATGGCGCCCAAAGTCATGTCATTTTGCCTTATGACCAACCTTTAGAAAGCTTTACGGACTATATTCAACAGGCAGATATGGAAAGTAATGGCAAGCATGTGGATCGCCAAGGTCATCAAATTAGCTATCACACTGCATCGGTTGTTTGGGGGCAGTTAGGCATTGATGGGCAGCATGCATTTTATCAACTGTTACATCAAGGCAACGTCATTGTGCCGGCTGACTTTATTGGCTCTTTGGCCAGTTCTACACCCGTCAAAGGCCATCATGAAAACCTCATGGCTAACTTTTTTGCCCAGACGGAGGCGCTTATGAATGGCATTAGTGCCGCAGAAGTGAAGCGCCAACTGCAGGCCCAAGGACTGGATCAAAAAGAGGTTGAAAAGCTTTTGCCTCACAAAGTTCATCAAGGTAACCGACCCAGCAATACCTTATTGCTGAAGCAGGTAGATCCAAGAAATTTAGGGGCACTCATTGCTTTATATGAGCACAAAATATTCGCCCAGGGCGTGATATGGGATCTGTGCTCTTTTGATCAATGGGGGGTTGAGTTAGGTAAAACTCTAGCCAAAGGGATTTTGCTTGAAATTGAAGGGGAGGCGGGCCATCTTCACGATGACTCCACCAATGCCCTGATTGACTATTTTAAAGGTTCTCGTGGTTAGCTTTAGGGCTTAACTTAGGTCCTTAACTTAGGTCCTTAACTTAAGGTGTGCCCAGGGCAATTGCGTTACGAGCCAATACTTCAATGGCTCTCCAGTCCTCTTGTTTTACCAAGGCCGCTGGCGTCAACCAAGTCCCTCCCACGCACATGACGTTAGGTAAAGCTAAGTAGTCTGCTGCATTGGTCGGCTTAATGCCGCCAGTTGGGCAGAATTTGAGTTCACTAATAGGACCACCAATGGACTTCAAAAAATCAGTACCACCAACAATGCTTGCAGGAAACAGTTTAAACCTGCGATAGCCGAATACCATAGCTTCCATGGCCTCACTGACACTAGCAATGCCAGGCAATAGTGGAACTTCACTTTGGCTGCCGTGTTGCAACAGCTGTGCCGTAGAACCTGGGCTCACTATAAAGTCAGCACCCGCTTCAACGCAGGCATCGTATTGTTTGGGTGTAAGCACAGTGCCGGCACCAATAATAGCCTCTGGTAAAGCCGTTTTGAGCTGTTTGATGGCCTTTAAACCATACTCACTGCGCAGGGTTATTTCTAACACTGTGAGCCCTCCACTGACTAATGCAGTACAAACGCCTAGAGCTTGTTCTGCATTCTCTAGAGTCAGTACTGGAACCACTGGCGCGCTAGCGCATATTACGTCGATGCGGGCATTGTTAGCCTGCATGCGTTGACTTAGGCTGATTTGATGATCGGCTGAGGGCATTTATGGGCACCAGTGAATAGTTAATGGAGTTTTTAATAGGGCAAAAATGGGCATTTTAAATGGGTCTGCAAGCGCCATCGCCTGTTGCAATACACTATGCTTTCCAACGCCCTCAATGTGCAGGTGTTTGTGCCTTGCATTGGTCAAGGTAGGTGCCGTTAAGGTCATACGTTGGGTGGGTGTGACAGGTGCTTGAGTATCAATGCAAAGTTGGGATGTGGGGGCTGTTAAAGCCTCATGTAGGTTTGGACATTGGGGAAACAATGAAGCGGTGTGTCCATCATTGCCCATGCCCAGCACTAACACGTCAAGTGGCCATTGCATGCCTTGAAGTTGAGTTTGGCAGTTCTTTTGGCCTAAGTAAGCACTTTTTTGCGGGTTAAATAAGGCAAAAAATGTTGCATGCTTAGCATTGTTTTGTAGCAAGCTAGAGCGCACTAAGGCGGCGTTACTGGCCGTATCTTGCTCGTCTACCCAGCGTTCATCAGCAAGGGTGACGTCTACTCTGTGCCAGTCTAGGGCTTGTAGGCTGAGTTGCTCTAACATGGCTAAGGGTGTGCGGCCACCCGAAACTGCCAGGCTTGCTCTGGGGCGTATCATTAGCGCTTCGGTGAGCTGCAAAGCTATATTTTTAGCGAGAGAAGCGGCCAATAATGTTGAGTTTTGGCAGTTAATCCATTGTGTGTCAGATGCAAGGAATTGAGGTTTAGCAGTCTTCATACCATCGATGTCCGTGAGTTTCTATCATATTACAGGCCTGTTTTGGCCCATTGCTTCCTGCTGCATAATCTTCAAGCTCAAGCTCTGCACTGTGCCAAGCCTGACGTATTTGATCACACCATTGCCAAGCTAGCTCCACCTCATCACGACGTACAAATAAGCTCTGGTTGCCCTTAAGGGCTTCTAGTAGAAGGCGTTCATAAGCATCAGGGATGCGAGCTTGAGATTGGGTTTGAGCAAAGTCTAAATGCAGTGGGTCGCGTCGAAGCTGCATCTGTTTGTCAATGCCTTGCTCCTTAGTAAGCACTTGTAAAGAAATACTTTCATAGGGCTGCAGTCGAATAACAAGTTGGTTTTGAGTAATGCTGGCTTGCTTTGGGTCAAAAATTTGATGATTACTGGCCTTAAAGTGAATGATGACCTCGGTCACTTTACTAGCCATTCTCTTACCTGTGCGCAAATAAAAGGGTGTTCCAGTCCAGCGCCAATTTGCTATTTCTGCACGTAATGCAATAAATGTTTCCGTGCCGCTATTGGTGACGGCATCCGCTTCATTGAGGTACCCAGGAGCCGGCTGCTGCTGAAACTGACCATCAGTGTATTGTCCTAATACCAAGTGCTTGTTTACTTTTTCAGGATCAATGGGCTTTAGTGCGCGTAGCACCTTGACCTTCTCGTCGCGGATGCTAGTGGCCGTGAGTTGAGATGGTGGGTCCATTGCAACCATGCAAAGTAGCTGAAGCAAGTGGTTTTGAACCATATCGCGCATTTGGCCGGCTTTATCAAAATAGCCCCATCGACCCTCTATGCCGACATCTTCAGCCACACTAATTTCCACATAATCAATGTATTGATTGTTCCATTGAGTTTCAAACAGTGGGTTGGCAAAACGCAGGGCAATTAAGTTTTGTACAGTTTCTTTGCCAAGGTAATGATCGATACGAAAAATTTGGCTTTCATCAAAATATAAAGCTAGCTTGTCGTTAATCACCTTTGATGACGCTAGGTCGTGGCCAATAGGTTTTTCCACAACAATACGACATTCATTATTGATGGCGTTGGCACTGTGCAGGTGCTGGCAGATATCGCTGTATAAACTAGGAGGCGTGGCAAGGTAGAATGTCATGCGCGAATGCCAAGCGTCTAGTTTTTCCTTGAGGGCTGCGTAATCAGCTGCTTGGATCAGGTCGACTTGGCAATAGTGTAGGCGTTTTAAAAAGCGTGATAATGACTCAGAGTTTAATTGTTCTGCGCCAAGGTATTGGTTTAGTGTATCCTTTATACGAGCCTTGAGTTCATCGATGTTGAACGCACTGCGAGCCACAGCCATGATCTTTAAATCGTCGCTCAAAAGTTGAGCATGCTCAAGTTGATAAAGGGTCGGCATGAGTTTGCGGAGGGATAAGTCACCTAACGCGCCAAACAATACAAGACTATGGCTTAATAGGCCTTCAGTTGATGTATCTATGTTTGATGAGTTATTGTCCGACATCGTCGACGAGTCCTTTTAGGATAGTTTAATTAGTAATAATACACTTTTTAAGCAATAAAAGTCACAAATATATGACTAATGTTGGTAATATTACGTACATTAATGAATAAATAAGCTAGAACGAAAAAACTTATGACCACTAATCACAATTTGTTGCAGCGCCTATCTTCTCAGCAGGAACAGCTTAACCGATCTGAGCGCAAAGTTGTGCAAGTGATTGTTGCTGATCCTCAATCAGCAACACGCATGAGCATTGCTGCTCTGGCAGAGTTAGCGCAAGTGAGTGAGCCCACAGTGAATCGCATGTGCCGCAGCTTTGGTTTGAAGGGCTATCCCGATTTTAAGTTAGAGTTGGCTCAAAGCATGGCTCGTGGCACACCTTATGTGAGCCAGAGCGTCAATCAAAATGATACGGCCGCCCAATACACAGACAAAATATTCACCAGTACCATGGCCAGTTTAGATGCAGCCAGACAACAAGTGGATAGTAAGGTGATTGAGCGAGCGGTAGATTATCTAAGTCAAGCGCAGCAAATTTGTTTCTTTGGCATGGGTGCTTCGGGATCGGTAGCCCATGACGCCCTGCACAAGTTTTTTCGTTTTAACATTCCAGTTGTGGCACATACCGATTCACTCATGATGCGGATGATGGCGGCGGCGTGCAAGCGCGGTGATGTGTTGGTGTTGTTGTCTTTTACAGGCCGTACAAAGGAGATGGTAGAGGTAGCTCGTATTGGCCGAAATGCAGGTGCTTTGGTGATTGCCATTACGGCTATAGCCTCTCCTTTAGCGCAAGAATCGAGCTTAGTATTGGGGGTAGAAGCACCTGAAGACACGGATGTGTATATGCCAATGCAATCACGCACTATTCAATTGACCTTAATCGACGTTTTGGCAACAGGGGTCATATTGCGTCGTGGGGAAGATTTTCATGGTCATTTAAAAACCATCAAGCAGAGTTTAGCCAGCACTCGTTTAGCTTTGGATGGGGAATAATAGTCGGTTTTTGGATTCAAAAAAAACCGCATTGGGCTGCCCCAGTGCGGTTTTATAAACGCCATCCACGTTTATAAGCGGTCGAGTTGGGCGCGAATTTCAGCCAGTTTTTCTGCCATGATGCGCTCTAGGTGCACTAGGTTCTCAGTAATCGCTTCTTTGCTGTCCACAGCTTTCTTTTCTTCGTGGGCAAGCTTATTTAGTTCAGTCAGTGCACGCAGCAAGAAAGGTGAAATCTCACTTACTTCCTGCCATTGCTGTCGGCCTGAATCTACCATGACAGTGCGGGTGGCACGACCAAAGCGGAATTTTTTACTGCGAGGTAAGAAAGATCCCTTTTCACGCTTGTAGTAGATTTTGAGGATATCAAAATCGCCTTCTTGGCGGAGGGTATATTTGCTGATGGACTCAAAGCTTGTGATGCCCATTTCTGTCAGTGTAGTGTGTTGCGACATAATTGTTCTCCATAGAGATTAAAAGTTAAAGTTTTCTTATGAAAATCAATGACTCAACAAATTATTGTAAGGTAGGCTCTGGCGGCCCTGCCTTGCTGGTCTGACGAAGTGTGAGTAGAAAGTGTGGAGACCTACACAAACCGTCATGGGGGAGGTTTTCAAGACCGCTATTGTAACGGGTTACTGGTTAAATAGTAACCAGTAATGAGGCCTTTATGTGAGGCAAACATAGAATAATTGGTATTCATTCAATAATTAGTTATATGAACTTCATCCAAGTACTTTTTGCGGTATACTCGAGCTTAAATTTAGGCTTTACTCAAGCGTGCGGTTGTCCCCAAACCACACTAAATAAGGATTTTCCTTCCTATGTCTGGTGTCATCCCTATCGATGAAGGCGTTGAACGTCTACCCCTCAAAGAATATACAGAAAAAGCGTATTTAGATTATTCGATGTATGTCATTTTAGACCGTGCATTGCCGCATATTGGGGATGGCCTAAAGCCAGTGCAAAGGCGCATTGTTTATGCCATGTCAGAACTAGGCTTAAAAACCTCTGCCAAGTACAAAAAGTCGGCCCGCACCATTGGTGATGTGTTGGGTAAGTTCCATCCCCATGGCGATAGTGCCTGTTACGAAGCCATGGTGCACATGGCGCAAACTTTTTCTTACCGTTACACACTCGTTGATGGTCAAGGTAACTGGGGTTCGGCAGACGATCCAAAATCTTTCGCCGCCATGCGTTACACAGAAGCTAAGCTTACAGGCTACGCTGATGTCCTGCTTGGTGAATTAGGCCAGGGTACCGTTGATTGGGGCAATAACTTCGACGGCACACTTCAAGAGCCTTTAGTGCTTCCTTCCCGCGTACCTAACGTGCTTTTAAACGGTGCTACAGGGATTGCCGTAGGCATGGCCACAGACATTCCACCGCATAATTTACGGGAAGTGGTTTCTGCCTGTATCCATCTCTTAGATAACCCTAGCGCCACCACAGAACAGCTGTTTGAGTTTGTACAGGGGCCTGATATGCCCACTACGGCAGAAATTATCAGCCCACGAAGCGACTTGTTACAAATGTATAAAACAGGACGGGGCAGTATCCGTATGCGGGCTGTGGTCGATCATGAAGACGGTGACATTGTTATTACGGCCTTGCCCTATCAAGTTTCTGGGGCTCGCATATTAGAGCAAATTGCAGCTCAAATGCAGGCCAAAAAATTACCTATGGTGGCTGACCTGAGGGATGAGTCCGACCATGAAAAGCCAACTCGACTGGTGATTGTGCCGCGTTCAAATCGGGTTGATACGCAGCAGTTGTTAAACCATTTATTTGCAACGACAGATTTAGAGCGTTCTTACCGAGTTAATTTAAACCTGATTGGGGTGGACGGCAAGCCTCAAGTTAAAGGTTTAAGTCGTATTTTGACAGAGTGGCTCTCTTTCCGCATGGAAACAGTGACCCGTCGCTTGCAGCACCGTTTAGATAAAGTGCTTGAACGTTTGCACCTATTGGAAGGTTTGTTAATTGCATACCTTAACATTGATGAAATTATCGCTATAATCCGCGAACAAGAAAAGCCTAAACCTGTGCTGATGCAGCGCTTTGCTTTATCTGATAATCAAGCGGATGCAATATTAGATTTAAAGTTACGTCACTTAGCTCGGTTAGAGCAGCACCGGATTCAGGCCGAACAAGAAGAACTTGCGGCTGAACGCCAAAAACTAGAATTATTACTAGGCTCGAAGGCGCGTTTAAAAACCCTCATAAAGCGTGAATTAATGGCTGATGCTGAAGCCTTTGGTGATGATCGAAGGTCACCTATTGTGGTGCGCCAAGAAGCTAAAGCCCTGTCAGAAAGAGATTTGCTCACGACTGAACCCGTGACTGTGGTTTTATCCAAACAAGGCTGGGTTCGTGGTGCTAAAGGCCACGATATTGACCCCTCTAATATGAGTTATAAATCGGGAGATGACTTCTTGCTCATGGTGCAAGCTCGAAGTAACCAAAGCGTTGCCTTTCTTGATGAAGGCGGCCGTAGCTACTCCCTAGAGGCTCATACTCTACCTTCTGCTCGTGGTCAGGGTGAACCGTTAAGTGGTCGTTTTAACGCCCCCAGTGGTGTGCAATTTTCAGCGGCGGTCAGTGCTAAAGCAGATCAATTATTACTCATGAGTACAGACGCAGGCTATGGCTTTATTTCAACCTTTGAAGACTTATTAAGTAAAAATAAGTCTGGAAAAGCAGCCATGTCGGTACCAAAGGGGGCGAAGGTGATCGCTCCACAGCATATCACTAAGATGCTAGACACTTGGTTAGTCGCAGTCAGCAATGAAGGCCGTATGCTCGTATTTCCATTGCAAGATTTGCCCCAGTTAGCACGAGGTAAAGGTAATAAAATTATCAGTATTTCGTCTACTCGCGTGGCCAGCCGTGAAGAGTTTATGGTGGCTTGCGCACTCGTTACTGAAACCTGTGAATTATTAGTTCATTCAGGCAAGCGTTATCTGCGTCTGAAAGCCACAGATCTTGTGCATTATAGGGGCGAGCGAGGCCGAAGAGGTAATAAACTACCCAGAGGTTTCCAAAATGTCGACAGCCTAGCGGTTGAGAGCATCGCTGCAACTGAAGCCGATGTGGAGCCCAGCCAACCTGACGCTTAAAGCATGAGTTAGAGGTTGGGGCTGAAGTGACTGATTTGCATATCTAACAGATCTTGGTAATCGCTGCTTAGGCGTGCCAAGCTAACGGCCCCACTCGCTAATGGCGTGCAATTATTGGCCTGTAATACCCGTTGTTGCAATTCGGGGTGATAGGCAACTTGCCGGCTGATCACCATATGCTCTTGCCGTTCTCGGCGAGACAGCTCTGCTGCTTCCTCTGTGAGGCTGCTCAGCTCTTCTAAGTTGCCCGTATGAACCACGATTTGAATGCTCAAGTTCGACTTACGATGGGCCGCCCGTTGGGCATTAAAGGCTTTATAAAGACCAAAGAAAAACTGGGCTGCGCACAGTGCATTCACACAATGGGTCATGTGCTCATGGGGTTTGTCAAAGGTCACCAGCACATCGTGGTTGTCTTCGGTTTCAATGGTGCCCCCGTATATGGCGCACACCTGATCCACCAGCCGGTGGTACGATTTAAGGAGCAAGTGTTTTTCAGCGGCTTCCATAGGTCCCTGGTCTCGGGTATTCACATTAATGTATAACAAACTAACCAGTGGGTCATCATGCAAAAAACTTGGTGAGGAAGCCACAGACGGGGTGTAGGCCTGATGATCAAGAGTGGGTATTTCTTGGGACATGGGCTCGGCAGTGTCTACAGGGATGGGTGTCGGTCGCAAAGGGGCCGAGTTATCACTATTGCGCAAATCATCCATGGTAAATATAGGTAAGTTATTTTCGTCAGCGGTGTTAAGAGCAGCGAGTTTAGGTGCAAATAAAGGGTCACCAAGTTCACTTAATTGCGGCTCTGAAGATAATTCCCTCGCCAAGTTATGTAATTCATGGTTAAACGCTTCTTGTTGATTGGGCGCTTCCAATTCTGGTTGGTGGTCTACTTGATCATAATGATTAGGCGCCACTATACCTTTTCCAGCAGGCATTTCTAATTCATATTGGTGTTCAGTTTGAGCATGCAACAAGCGCTCTTCGTTAATTGAGTTGAACCCTAAATTAATGATGCCCCACTCATCAAGACGGCTATCATCCAAAGGTGGTGCCTTACCATATTCCAATAGCTGTTCTTGGGCTTCATGTAATCGATGCAGTGGCTGCACCAAGCGGGCTCCAAACCACCAACCCATAACGATACAGGCAAGTAAGATTAGCCCTGCCGTGGGCCATAGTAAAAACATCAGTTGAGTAAGGCTTGGATTTAAATCTAATTCAGTCTGGCGTAAGTGCAGGCTACCAATCTTTTCTTCATCCAACTTTATGGGCAGAATTAAATAGTTGGAGTCGTTTAAAAAACCTGTTTTAGCTAACATTTGACCGTCTGCATCATATACAGCAGCCCCCACAATGGCGCCTTGTTGTCTAAGTTTTGCCAGCGTAACGTTAAGACTGATGTAGTCTTGTTTAACCAACAAAGGAGCACTTAAGTTAGCCAATTGCTGGCCCATTTTTTGTCCTAAAAAAGCGTTTTGCTGACCCGTAACTTGGTTAAGGTGTTGGTAGGTCATGAATCCCAAAGACACGCTAGCAAGCAAAAACGTCGCGATGAGCAGCAATACCGTCTTTTGAACCAAGGTGAGGCGGGATTGCATTAAATGTCTAAAGGAAAGGATTTTATTGGGCATTAGGTGTTAATCAGCACTATTTCAAAGAGGTAAAAACAAACCCATTCTAACCCACTAATGATAAAATGCTAAGCCCACTCAAGGAGTTGTATCTATGTTTCATCGTCTAACCCTATTTGATTTAAGCAAAGAGGGCAAAATTGCAGCCATCGATAAGGTTATGGCGACTGCGGATGTGCCACTTCAACAGAGCCAACAAAGTACCCATGCAAACTATACACTGCAGCAATGGTGCTGGAACAGTCCCACTGAAGAGGGGGCTATGGAGTGTATTAACAAGCATGAAACTAAATACACTTTGCTGCTTGAAAGCATTCATGAAATCTTGTCGAAACAATCTACAGTGGATTATGTATTACAATCATCCCATCAGCCGATAGAAAACATCAAACTCGCTGTTTTTGATATGGACTCTACCTTGATACAGGCAGAAGTGATGGATGAATTAGCCTATGCCATTGGTATCGGTCCACAAGTGGCTCTTATTACTGCTCGCTCTATGGCGGGAGAATTAGATTTTGAACAAAGCTTTCGTCAGCGCTTGGCTTTATTAAAAGGGTTTACCACCAACCAGCTTGCCACCATCAATCAAAGCCTTGAATTAATGCCGGGGGCACAGCAACTTATGCAGGGTTTGCAAGAGCGAGGCGTATATTGTGCTATTTTGTCAGGTGGCTTTAGTTATTTTGCGGATCGCCTTGCTCTTAGGTTGGGAATGCAAGAGGCCTTTTCTAATCCCTTAGAGGAAGTAGAAGGAAAACTCACTGGGCAGGTGACAGGGCCAGTTTTGGACGCGAGTAGCAAAGTTGAGTTGATGTACCAGTTACAAAAGAGTCTTGGCTTGTCTATTCATCAATGCCTCGCTGTAGGCGATGGTGCCAACGATCTACCTATGCTTAATACAGCCGGTTTAGGTGTGGCTTTCCATGGTAAACCTTTAGTTCGACAACAAGCACCTCACCAACTGAACCAAGTAGACTTGGATGCTCTACTGCACTTAGTTTAACCATTAGTCTATCTTCTAGTTTTGGTTTAACTTTGCGAATATAGAGTTTTACTTTTCTTGCCGGGCTCTTCGCGCACCAGTTTGGGTACTAAATAGCCCGACATAGACGCCTGCATTTTTGCCACTAAAGACTGCCCGCGCTTTAAACTAACAAAAAAATGCGTAGTACCCGCAACATGGTCAGGCAAGTGCAGGTAATAGGGCATTATCCCAAGCTCAAACAGGCGTTCACTAAGTTCTTTTAGGCATGTGAGCGTGTCGTTTACATGGGCTAGCAACACGCTTTGGTTTAGCAGTTGCACTTGGTGTTGGCGCAATAATGCGCAGGCTTGGGCGACATCTTTACCCAGTTCATTGGCATGGTTGGCGTGCACGACCATGACACAGTCTAAATGGGAGCGGGCAAGCCTTTGGCAAAGTTCTAGGGTGATGCGTTGGGGCAATACAATGGGCAAACGGCTATGAATACGCAAGCGTTTCACATGAGGTATGACTTCAATAGCAGCAATTAGCTCGAATAATTGTACGTCGGTTAAGGCCAATGGGTCACCACCGCTAAGAATTATTTCTTCTATGTCTGCATGTTTTTCAATATAGCTGAGACTTTGTCGCCATTCATTGCGGGCACGTTTTTGATCACTATAGGGATAATGACGACGGAAGCAATAACGGCAATTAATGGCACAGTGTCCAGCCGCAATTAATAAGGCTCGCCCTTGGTATTTGTGCACCACCCCAGGGACAGGGTTAAATTGGGCCTCTTGTAAAGGGTCATCATTAAACTCTGGGTGTTTGATGGCCTCTTCGAAGCGGGGTAATACTTGCAATAGTAGGGGGTCTGTGGGGTCTTGTGGTTTCATTTTTTGGGCAAATGCTTTGGGCACAAGGGTTGAAAATCCTTGGTCATCCGCTATTAGTGTGGCCTGCTGTGCCTCACTAAAGCCAAGGGCGTTAAGCAACTGTTGAGGTGTGCGGTAAGCTTCACGCAACTGGGTGCGCCAATCTTCTAGGGGTTTGGCGTGTTTAATCAAGCTTAAAGGTTCAACTTGCGCCGTGCTTTGCGGTATCATATGCAACATATTCCCCGATGTTTATTTCATTAGAGCGAAAAAATGGCTAATTATAGCAGTAACGATTTCAAACCTGGTCTTAAAGTAATGTTAGAAGGTGATCCATGTGCCATGGTGGATGTCGAGTTTGTCAAACCAGGTAAAGGGCAAGCATTTACCCGTGTAAGGATGAAAAACTTGAAATCGGGCCGTGTATGGGATCGTACCTTTAAAGCGGGAGAATCCATTGAAATGGCAGACGTGATGGACCGGAACATGGAATATCTATATACGGATGGTGAGTTTTGGCACTTCATGATGGCAGACGGTACTTTCGAGCAATATGGTGCAGATGTCAATGCCGTAGGCGACTGTATTAAATGGTTGAAAGAGCAGGAAATATATCTTGTCACCTTATGGAATGATGCACCCCTAGCTGTTGTTGCTCCAAACTTTGTGGAGCTAGAAGTCACAGAAACAGACCCTGGCCTGAAAGGTGATACCGCTCAAGGGGGCAGTAAGCCAGCGACTTTAGCCACAGGTGCTACCGTGCGAGTTCCTTTGTTTATTGAGCAAGGCGAGATGTTAAAGATTGACACTCGCACAGGCGATTACGTGAGCCGCGCATAAACACAGGATTCTCATGATGCCATGGCAACCTAGTGCTGACATTAAACAGCTTAAGCAACGTGCCAAGATCATTAGCCAAATCAGAGATTTTTTTGCTAACCTCGATGTGCTTGAGGTTGATACCCCAGTTATGTCTCATTATGGGGTATCTGACCCTCATATAGATTCTATACCTGTCGACTTTGGTTCACATAGCACAATGCCTGATGCAGCTATCAAGCACTCAATGTGTCTTGTGTCTTCCCCTGAATACGCAATGAAACGCTTGTTAGCTGCAGGCAGCGGCAGTATCTATCAAATAGCAAAAGCCTTTCGAAATGGAGAAGTAGGCCGCCGACATAATCCAGAATTTACCTTGTTAGAGTGGTATCGTATCGGTTTTAATCTGCAACAGTTGATGCAAGAAGTCGCTTGCCTTATCAGTTATGTACTAAAAAACGAAGCCTTAAAGTGGCATTTTTGGAGTTATCAGCAGGCCTTCGAGATGATTCTTGCTATCAACCCACTCACCGCTAGTGATCACGCCATAAAAGCCAAGGCCTTGGCCCAAGTGGATATTCAAATGGACGCTGGCGCTCCCCGAGATGCGTGGTTAGATTTGTTAATGAGCCACTGTATCGAACCCAATTTGCCCAAAGCGTGTTTTGTTTTTGATTACCCTGCCAGCCAATCAGCCCTAGCAATGATTCACATAGATGCGTTTGGCAATCAAGTGGCACGGCGCTTTGAGGTGTATGTTAATGGCATGGAGTTGGCTAATGGCTATGAAGAATTGACGGACGCGCAAGAACAAGAACAGCGCTTTGTAATGGATAACGCGACCCGATTAGCCATAGGAAAAACGCCAATGGCAGCTGATGATAGGCTAATTCAGGCCTTAGCAGCAGGGTTACCTGAGTGCGCTGGCGTTGCTTTAGGTATAGAGCGTTTGTTAATGTTAGCCTCTGGTGAGGCTGATATTGCTAAGGTGATGGCGTTTAACCATCACCGGGCCTAGGTATGGATCAATTGTTTTAAAAACACATTATGTTAATTCGGCCAGCATTTGGCCCAATCGAGTGGTGGTGCCAGCACTGAGTTCTTTGGGCCATTGACTGACCCCTTTTGGTAAACACAAAACTACGGTGGAGCCTAATTTAAAGTGCCCCATTTCTTCTCCCCTGTGCAATACGATGGGCTCTTGATGGCCATAGTTAAACTGGCTCACGACCTGACCTTTAGGACACACCAACCCTGCCCAAACAGTTTCTACACTGGCCACAATCATAGCCCCTACAAGGACCATAGCCATAGGACCAAATTCCGTTTCAAAAATAGCCACTACCCGTTCATTACGAGCAAATAAGCTTGGCACTTGGCCAGCTGTGGCTTTATTAACAGAAAATAATTCGCCTGGCACATGCACCATATGGGTGAGTTGACCGTCACAGGGCATATGAATACGATGGTAGTCTTTAGGTGCCAAGTAAATAGTAGCAAAATCACCATCAATAAAAGGCTTGGCAAGATCACTATTGCCACCCAGCAAACTAGTGAGGTTGAACTCATGGTCCTTGGCTTGGAATAGGCTCTGCCCAGTTATTTTTCCAATCTGGCTAATAGCGCCATCGACCGGGCAGGCCAGGTGTTTTGGATGATGATCAATGGGACGAGCATCAAGCTTAAGACTGCGAGTAAAAAAGTCATTAAAACTATCATAATCAGTAGGATTTTGACGTTCAGCTTCCGCCATGTTGACCTTGAAATGTTTTACAAAAGCACGAATAAAGGGGTCTTTGATGACAGGTATTGAACTATGGGCTAGCATACCTACTAGGCGTGAAATTAAGTGTTTCGGTAACAAATACTGCATCAGTACAAATAAACGGTCGCCCATTATAAATCCTTAATTATGTGTGGTGAAGTCGTCTAAAGACGCTTTAATGTGTTGAAAGCTGGCCATACGGATAGGGTCGATATGACCCTCTTCTAAAGCCTTTAATAATGCACAAGCTGGCTCATGATCATGGCTACAATCACTAAATTTACAGTAGCCTAAATAGGGCCTAAACTCTACAAAACCCTCTAGGAGGGTCGCTGTGTCCATATGCCAAAGACCAAACTCACGTATACCTGGAGAGTCAATTAACTGTCCACCATTGGGGATATGGAATAATTTAGCTGTGGTCGTAGTGTGAACACCTTTATTAGTTTGTTCAGATAAAGCGCTGGTTTTAATATCTACGCCCGGTAGTAGTACATTCACCAGACTAGACTTGCCAACACCTGATTGCCCAACAAACACGCTCACTTTATTATTTAATGCCGCATATAATGCCTCTAGGCCTGCTAAGCTTTGGGTCGAGGCGCGGATAATGCGGTAACCCAGAGTTTGGTAGCGGGCTAACATAGGTTCCAAATGGATCTGTGCCTCTTCATCTAATAAATCAGTTTTGTTGAGCAGCAAAATGGGTTCAATGTTACTGGCCTCTGCCGCCACTAGATATCGATCTATCAAACTAGCATGGGCATAGGGTTTGGGCGCGAAAGTAACAATAATCTGATCAATATTAGCGGCCACAGGTTTAAGATCACCATATTTGTTGGGCCGGCTTAAAATGCTATGGCGGTCATCGCGAGCCACAATAACCCCTGATTGATCTGCTGCTTGACGCCAAGAAACTTGGTCACCCGTAACGAGGAAGCCTAAATTAGAGCGGATTTTGCAACGGAAGACTTCACCTTGGTGCTGGCCATGTAAAGCTTCCACATCAATTAAAGAGCCATAGTGGGCTATGATCAGCCCCTGCTGTTCTGGGGATAGGTCGCCATGTTCTATGGCTCGCTCTATGGCGCCATCTTGCTTGTTCGCACGCGCGCGGCGTTCTTCTTGAACTTTATCAATTTGCCATTGTTGGTGGCGGGTGAGTTTACGTTTGGCCATGGAGAATTAATGTACTGTTGTGTCAGTAAAGGCTCCATTCTACCGCGAAGTGAGGCATAATTCAGTGTATCAATCTTACTAGAGCACTTTTCTTGTGAAACAAGCACACAATTTAATTTGGTTAGACTTAGAAATGACCGGTCTGGACCCTGAACAAGACGTTATCATTGAAATCGCCACCATTGTTACGGACGCGCATTTAAATGTTTTGGGTGAAGGGCCATCACTTGTCATCCATCAAAGTGATTCAGTGCTGGAAAATATGAATGCTTGGTGTATTAAACAACACGGTCAATCAGGTCTGACCCAAAGAGTGCGCGAAAGTAAGGTCAGTTGTTCAGATGCAGAGCAGCAAACCCTAACGTTTCTTAAAACTTTCGTTGACGGGGGGCACTCACCTATGTGTGGCAACACCATTGGCCAAGATCGGCGCTTTTTAGTGAAGTACATGCCTCAGTTGGAGGCTTATTTTCATTACCGCAATTTAGACGTAAGTACTCTCAAAGAACTGGCCCGCCGGTGGCGCCCAGATTTACTCGACGGGCTCAAAAAAGATGGGACTCATTTGGCCTTAGATGATGTGCGCGATTCAATTACCGAAATGGCTTATTATCGTGATCATTTTTTGAAAATGGCCCCGTAAACTTAGAGTGGTTAATTGAGAGCACTAACTCAACTAGCCATAGGTTAATGTTGCCTGTTGTACATATTGTTGGATTAGGCGGCCTGCCATAATTCCCGGTGGGGCAATAGTTTCGGGTAATTGATCGTATCGAAACCAGTTTGCTTCTGCGATTTCAATGCCATCAATTTTAATTTCCTTACTTGTGGCATTGGCAATAAAACCAAGCATGAGTTGTCCAGGATAAGGCCAAGACTGACTGCCGACATATTGAATATTGTTGATGACCAAACCTACTTCTTCAAACACTTCTCGGTGAAGCGCCTGCTCAGCGCTTTCCCCAGCCTCAAGGTAACCTGCCAATGCACTAAACCGGTTACTGGGCCAGTTGGCATTGCGCGCCAAAAGACATTCATTTCCATGGGTCACCAGAACGATTACACAAGGCGATATGCGGGGGTAGTTATTAATATTGCAAGCAACACAGGTCATCGCGTGTTCTCTATCTGTGGCTTGATTAGGTTGGCCGCATGTGCCACAAAAACGGTGTGTATCTTGCCAATCCAACAACTGTACAGCCCGACATACCAAAGTAAACACTTCCTTGCCAGCAACGGCTAAGATGTCGCGCAATGTCACCAAACGATAGCCTTTAGCTTCAATCTTGGGGGTATTAGTCTTTAATTCCCATACTTCACAATCTCGGCTATGCCATTGACCAAGGGTGAGTTTACGTTGACAAAGCAAGCTCAATGGCTCAGCCATATCGCTGTCAATAATGGGGTTGCTAGCTTTTGCTTCAGGGTGGGCGAGTAATATGTCACCACCCACCACAGCAATAATCCATTTTTTTTTGGTATTTACTTGGACTGAGCTGGCATATAAACCGTTGAGGCTGGCAGGGATATTCACAGGAGGAGGTACCTTTTGTGGGGTGTTTTAGGTCAGTTAATAAGCTTGCTCAAGGCAGGCAGATTGAAATGTCTGCACATGCACACAGTCGCTCTATGATGATAAGTCTAACATGGATAAATGGCGGCTTGGGTGGGGGTTCCATTGACCTAAGGTTTCACAGTAGATGTGGATGCAAACCCGCACTCACACTATGTTTGAGTTTTATAAACACTCAGGTGAGGTGTTTTAGTTTTTTGGCTAGATGAGTCCTTAAAGGCACAGGCGTTAATTGAATGAGTTGCTTTTGGCGCTGCTGCAGTTGTTTTAGGGCCCAGTCTATGTGTTCCTTAACCATTGGACTGGCCAAAGGCTGCTGATCATTAAGTGCCTTGATAATATTTTCTGTGGCCGGTCCATTACCTAAACCAATAGCTAAGTTGCGTTGCCAACCTTCAAACCCAGCACGCCTTATGGGTGAGCCTTCGGTGCGGCTAAGGAATTGCTCTTGCGTCCACTTAAATAGCTCGGCTAATTTCGCTTGGTCTAATCCGTGACGAGGTTTAAAGTCATCTTCATGGCTCACTGCTGGGGCTCGGTTCCAAGGACAGGCCAGTTGACAATCATCACAACCAAAGACGCGGTTGCCCATTAATGGACGCAGTTCTTCGTCAATAGAGCCTTTGTGTTCTATCGTCAGGTAGGCGATACAACGGTTGGCATCAAGCACATAAGGCTTAGGAAAAGCCGAGGTTGGGCATACAGTCATGCAGGAGCTGCATCGACTGCAATGATCTTTATCATAGGGGGGGTCAATCGGGAGCGGCAGATCAACAAAGATCTCACCTAAAAAAAACCAAGACCCTTGCTTGCGGTTGATAAGCAGGGTGTGTTTGCCTTGCCAGCCCAGGCCCGCTTTTTGTGCAAGGGGTTTTTCTAGCACGGGAGCGCTGTCAACAAACACACGGTGGCCAAATGGGCCGATTAAAGCCTCAATGGCTTTACTCAGTTGCGCCAAGCGCTTGCGCACAAGTTTATGGTAATCACGGCCAAGGGCATAGCGAGCAATGTACGCTTGTTCTGCATCTTCGAGAGTGCTGAGCGTGGTTAAAGTTGGGTCTAAGTAATCCATGCGCAAACATATGATGCGCTGTGTACCAGGCACCAGTTCTTGGGCACGATAACGTTTGCTACCGTGTTTACTCATGTAGTCCATGTCGGCATGGTAGCCAAGATCTAACCACTGTTCGAGGTGTTGACCTGCTGCTTCGTTATCTGTATCGGTAATGCCACAATCGGCAAAGCCAAATTCCTCAGCGAGTTGTTTGATACGCAGGGCAAGATCTGTAAGCTCCTGCTCTGTGAGGCCAGGGGGCAAAGTTGGCGAAGGTGGCGAAGGCGGCGCCGATAACAATGGAGCGTTTGAAGTTGGCATAGCGCTTATTCTAACCTAGTCGAATCACCCGAAGCTGTAAAAACTAAAAAAACCAATGAAATAACGACTAGAATGGCGGTTTTTATTGTGCTTTTAGGCTATATTGCAATCTATTAAATGACCCACAAAATAGGATCGATGCATTCATGTCCCAAGAGTACCAACTACAAGCGCACGGAGAAGATGCAATGGTGGCTTTGGGTATGCAGTTTGGTCAGGTGTTAAGTGCTAGTGCTCAAGGAGCTACAGTATTTTTACAAGGTGATTTGGGTATGGGAAAAACCACCTTCACCAGAGGGATTATGCGTCACTTTGGCCATCAAGGAGCAACCAAAAGCCCCACTTATACACTGGTGGAACCTTATCAGTTTAAGCAGCAAAAGGTACATCACTTCGACCTTTATCGCTTGGGGCACCCTGAAGAATTAGAATACTTGGGTATTCGAGACTACTTTGATGGCTGTGCGATTAATTTAGTAGAGTGGCCGGATAAAGGTAAGGGTTTCCTACCCACTGCCGATGTTGTTTTAACGATTCACCCATTGGAGCGGGGGCGCAAACTTACCTTTGTGGCTCAAACCAACATGGGTGATGGCGTTTTGGTTCACCTAGGTAAGGTGCAGCAATGAGGTTTTTGTTTTGGGCTTTATTAGTGAGCTGCCCTTTGCTTACGTGGGCAGCCAGTATAGAAAATATTCGTATTTGGCCTGCTCCTGATAATACACGGTTAGTGTTTGACACCAGTGCTGCTGTTACCTTTGAAGAAATTACGCTAGATAATCCAGACCGTCTGGTGATTGATATTGATCGAAGTACTTTGGCCACCTCTTTAGTATTAGACTTTACTAACAGTCCCATACGCAGTATTCGGTCTAGCCAACGTAGCGATAACAAATTAAGGTTAGTGCTCGACTTAGCATACAAAACTAATCACAAAATTTTCACCTTGGTGCCGAACTCGAGTTATGGTCATCGTTTGGTGGTCGATTTATCCAATTATAAAAAACCGCCAGTAAAACTTGCAGCAGGCACTGTGGCAAAGCCATCACAGCCAAAAACCACTGCCCTAAGTAGCTTGGACCTGCTGGATAGTCAAAGGGACATTCTGATTGCCATAGATGCTGGCCATGGTGGCGAAGACCCTGGTGCTTTAGGCCCCAGGTTTGGTGGTAAAAAGTTACAAGAAAAGCGTGTGGTTTTAAGCATTGCGAAATACCTAGAAGCGCTATTAAAAAAGGAACCAGGGTTTGAGCCGCTGCTGACTCGCACAGGTGATTACTATATTAGTCTTAGGGGGCGAACTAACAAAGCCCGCAAAGCCAAGGCAGATTTGTTTATTTCCATTCATGCCGATGCTTTTAAAAATGGCAAAGCCAAAGGGGCATCGGTGTGGATATTGTCGTCTCGAGGAGCCTCAAGTGAAATGGGACGATGGTTGGCGCAAAAAGAAAATGATGCTGACCAAATTGGAGGCATTGGTGGTATTAGCTTGGAAGATAAAGAGGATGATGTGGTGATGACATTAATCGACATGTCGATGAACTACAGCCAAACAACTGGTGAGGGCATTGCTCGAGAAGTGCTTGGAAATATCGGGAAAATTGCTAGGTTGCATAAAAAACATGTAGAAAAAGCTGGTTTTGTGGTACTTAAATCACCCGATGTGCCCTCTATTCTTGTGGAGACTGGGTTTATTTCTAATCCTGGTGAGGCTGCAAAGCTGCGCACTAAGCAGTATCAAAAAAAAATGGCTAAGGCTATTTTTATGGGTATAAAAAACTACTTTTACAATCATCCTGAAGCGAATACTTACATCGCCTCTGTGGTAGAAGCAAAGCGAAAATTACGCTCCTATAAAGTGGTGTCAGGTGATACACTTTCACGCATTGCCCAGCGTTTTAGTACCAGTGTGAAGCGGTTGCAAATTGCTAATAAAATGACTAATAAATCCACCTTGCAGGTGGGTAGAGTGCTGATTATTCCAGCTGGCTAGTTGGCCTGTCCATTATTGATTACGAGTCCCCAATGATTGCAAAAATCCATCAACTAAGTCCTCGTTTGGCCAACCAAATTGCTGCCGGTGAAGTGGTAGAGCGGCCAGCTTCAGTCATAAAAGAACTGTTGGAAAACTGTCTTGATGCTAAAGCCACAAGAATTGATGTCGAAGCAGAACAAGGCGGCGTAAAGCTGATGCGGGTGCGTGATAATGGCAGCGGTATTGGTGAACAAGATCTTGAGTTGGCGCTGAGTCGACATGCAACCAGTAAAATCTCTAGTTTAGACGATTTAGAATCAGTAAAAAGTCTCGGCTTCCGGGGAGAAGCGCTAGCAAGTGTAAGTTCGGTATCCCGATTAACCTTAACATCCAATATTGAGGGTCAAGACAACGCTTGGCAGGTGATCACTGAAGGCCGCGATATGAAGGCACAATTGCAGCCTGCTGCGCATCCTATAGGCACGAGCGTTGAAGTTAGGGACTTGTTTTTTAACACCCCTGCTAGGCGAAAGTTTTTACGCACAGAAAAAACGGAGTTTGGTCATTTAGAAGAAGTGCTAAAACGTCTGGCCTTAAGTCGTTTTGACGTGGCTTTTAGTCTGAAGCACAATCAAAAAGTGATTCACAGCTTACGTCCAGCAGATACCCAAGCAGCGCAAGAAAAACGTGTGGCTAGTGTGTGCGGACCCGCCTTCATAGAACAAGCTTTACATATAGAAATGGAAGCACCCGGTTTAAGGTTATGGGGGTGGGTTGGATTGCCCACTTTTTCTCGAAGCCAAATGGACTTGCAGTACTTTTTTGTCAACGGCCGCGTAGTGCGTGATAAGTTAGTAGGCCATGCTGTTCGTCAGGCCTACCGTGATGTGCTTTACCACGGCCGTCACCCAGCCTTTGTTTTGTATTTAGAGCTTGAGTCAGCCAATGTAGATGTGAACGTCCACCCTACTAAAAGCGAAGTGCGGTTTCGTGATGGTCGCCTAGTGCATGATTTTATCTTTCGGAGTTTACATAAAGCCCTGGCTCAGGTTCGACCAGAAACGCCAACTGGGGGTGGAATTGAACAGTTGGGGGTGATGCAGGAACAGGCGGCAATGCCAGCACAGGGGCTTGAGACAGGGGTGTTTGCAGGTCAAACTCAAGTAGACTTGGGCCAAACAGCAGGTAACCCTGCAGCACCAGCCATGCAGCCTATGCCTTGGCAGGGTGCTTCTTTCAATCAATATTCTCCAAGGCAAATGCAGGAACAGGCTCAAGTGTATGCAAGCTTGCATGGAGACCTAAATACGTCAGAGGGTGCTGCAATAGAGGCTGGCCAAGTACCTCCTTTGGGTTACGCTGTGGCCCAGTTACATGGCATTTATATTGTGTCTGAAAATGCTAAAGGCTTAATATTAGTAGATATGCATGCTGCTCATGAGCGCATTGTTTATGAAAAAATGAAAATTTCTTGGGCCCAACAGGGTATAAAAGCGCAGCCTTTATTAGTGCCCATCTCCATAGCTGTGAGTTCCCGCGAGGCCGATCAAGTTGAGACTCAGCAAGAGCTATTTGCTGAGCTAGGTTTTGTCATTGATAGGGCTGGCAGTGAAAATATACTGGTGCGGCAAGTACCGAGTTTGTTGCAACATGCTAATGTTGAACAACTGGTGCGTGATGTATTGGCAGATGTCGTTACCTATGGTAGCAGTGACCGCATCAGGGCTGCTCATAATGAACTCTTAGGCACCATGGCATGCCATGGGGCGGTGCGGGCTAACCGTCGACTTAATCATGTCGAAATGAACGCGTTGTTGCGAGACATGGAAATTACGGAGCGCAGTGGTCAATGCAATCATGGGCGCCCTACATGGACTCAGTTAAGTCTATCTGAGTTAGACAAGTTATTTATGCGAGGGCAGTAATTAGTGTCTTCAATTCAGCTTGCAGCTGATCAGTTGCCGCCTGCTATTTTTTTAATGGGTCCCACTGCGGCAGGGAAGACAGACCTCGCTATAGAGTTGGTGCAACAGCGAGCCTGTGAAATTATTTCTGTGGATTCAGCACAGATCTATAAAGGTATGAATATTGGCAGTGCCAAGCCAGATGCCGCCACTTTAAAGACGGCACCACACCATCTGATTAATATTTGTGACCCTCTGGAAGCCTATTCAGTGGCTCGGTTTCGTGCTGATGCTCTAGACTTGATGGCTCAAATTACGGCCCGTGGCAAAGTGCCTTTATTGGCAGGTGGCACCATGATGTACTACAAAGCGCTGATGGACGGTTTGGCAACATTGCCTGCCTCAGACCCTGCCACGAGGCAGCAGTTAGAGCAAGACATAGACGACTATGGATTAAGTGCGATGCATTTACGTTTAAGTGCCATTGACGCTGAGTCTGGCGCACGCATTAACGCTGCTGATGCACAGCGCATTACGCGGGCTATGGAAGTCTTCTTGCTCAGTGGAGAAACTTTAACCACCCATTGGTCTAAGCAAAAGCAACAGCGGTTGCCCTATCAAGTGACATCCGTTGGAGTTTGGCCGGCACAGCGGTCTGTGTTGCACGAACGGATTGAGCAACGCTTTAAAATAATGTTGCAGCAAGGCTTTAAGTACGAAGTGGAGTGCCTCATAGCGCGCGGGGACTTGCACCTCGATTTACCATCTATGCGGTGCGTGGGTTATCGTCAGATGTGGCAGCACTTGACTGGAGTATACGATTACCCAACCATGCAGTACAAAGGTATCGTTGCGACTCGGCAATTAGCCAAAAGGCAGCTAACCTGGCTACGAAGTTGGCCAGACCTCAACATATTTAATAGCCTAGATACAAAATTAACATTCAAAGTTTTGCAATTATTCGATAGAATAGAGGCTTAGCGTAAAGGCTACGTAAAACGCCTTGCATCTAATGGTGTATTTACGCATTATCCAATGAAGTTGAAGTTTAAAGTTAGACTAATGACACAAGGAGCTATCATGTCAAAAGGGCAAACACTACAAGACCCTTACTTAAACGTATTACGCAAAGAACGGGTACCAGTTTCTATTTTTTTGGTCAACGGGATTAAGTTACAGGGGCAAATAGAGTCCTTCGACCAGTTTGTCATTTTATTGAAAAACACAGTCTCTCAAATGGTTTATAAGCACGCTATTTCGACTGTTGTGCCATCGCGGCCAGTTAAAATGCCAGCAGAAGATGAACTAGAATAGTTTTGATGCTTTTTCTGAAACCCCAACGAGCACCAAAAGGTGCTCGATTTGATTTAGGTGATCATATTGTTCTTTGAACGTCACCAAGCAGGCGAACGTGCGATTCTTGTCCATCTAGAAATGGGTCAAGAAGGAGAGCGCGAAGACGCTAATGAATTAAAAGAGTTGGTTTATTCTGCTGGTGCAGATCCCTTACAAACCATTGGTGGATCGCGTGCGACTCCGCATCCAAAAACTTATGTTGGGTCTGGTAAGGTGGAAGAGATTAAGTTGGCGGTACAACAGCACGAGGCTGAAATAGTCATCTTTAATCATGCGTTAAGCCCAGGCCAAGAAAGAAGCTTAGAGCTCGAATTGCAGTGCAGAGTTTTGGATCGTACAGGCTTGATACTTGATATTTTTGCCCAACGAGCCCGTACCCATGAGGGTAAATTGCAAGTTGAGTTGGCTCAGTTAGAACATATGTCCACCCGTTTAGTTCGAGGATGGACTCACTTAGAGCGGCAAAAGGGTGGTATCGGTTTACGCGGACCGGGCGAAACTCAGTTAGAAACTGATCGTCGTTTGTTACGAGTGCGTATTAACACTATATTGAAACGCTTGGGTAAGGTGCGAAAACAGCGTGAGCAGGGGCGACGAGCTCGCCGTCGGGCTGAAGTTCCAACGATTTCTTTGGTGGGTTACACCAATGCGGGAAAATCTAGTTTGTTTAACCGCATAACAGTAGCGCAAGTGTATGCTGCAGACCAATTGTTTGCTACGTTAGACCCGACCTTCAGACGCCTTGAAATTAAAGATGTTGGCCCCACTATCTTAGTAGACACTGTTGGCTTTATTCGCCATTTGCCCCACAAGCTCGTAGACGCCTTTCGTGCTACGTTGCAAGAAACGGCAGAAGCCACGTTATTGTTGCATTTGATCGACGCACATGACGAGAAAAGAGACGACAATATTGAAGAAGTGGACTCTGTGTTGGCAGAAATTGGTGCTGATGATCTGCCTCATCTGTTAGTATACAACAAGATTGATATGTTAGATGATTGCCCCGCACGTATCGACCGAGATGGTTATGGCGTGCCAAGAAGGGTTTGGCTGAGTGCCTTAACTGGAGAAGGGGTTGATCTTTTGGTGCAGGCCATTAGTGAGCGTTTAGGTGGTGAGTTATTTGCTCAACAAATTGTGTTGGAACCCCAGCATGGAAATTTGAGAGCTCAGCTGTTTGCTTTAGACGCGGTGGAAAAAGAAGGTATTAACGACCAAGGCCATATGATCTTGGACGTGCGCTTGCAAAAGCGGGATTTTTTACAAATATTGAGTCGCATAGGGATGGATGCAACGCCTTTTGTAGGCAAACCAGCAAATCCTTGGGATTCGTAAGTCATTTAATAACTGTAGTGATCGGGAGAAGATTATGGCCTGGAATGAACCGGGTAATAACGGTAAAGACCAAGACCCATGGGGTGGCAACCGCCGTCCAAATGGACAAGATCAGGGACCACCTGATTTAGATGAAGCATTAGGTAAGTTGATTGAGAAGTTCAATGGCCTATTTGGTGGTTCTGGTAATAAAAATACCTCTGGTTCAGGTGGTAATACCCCCGCTCCAACAGGTAAAATTATTGGTTTTGGCGCCGCTATTGTCTTAGTTTTATGGGCGGGAATGGGTTTCTATACCGTGGACCAGCAAGAGCGAGCTGTGGTTTTGCGCTTAGGTAAGTTCAGTGAAACTGTGCAGCCGGGTTTGCATTGGAATCCGCCCCTAGTTGACAACGTCACCAAAGTTAACGTGACTGCAGTGCGGAACGTTGAAAATCGTGCTTTGATGCTTACCGAAGATGAAAATATTGTTGAGGTGGGTTTGTCGGTGCAATACATTGTGTCTAACCCTAAAGATTTCTTGCTCGAAGTTAGGGAGCCAGATAGTAGCTTGTTACAAGCGACTCAAAGCGCTCTGCGTCATGTTGTGGGTGGTTCAGAAATGCACTCTGTGCTAACCGAAGGTCGTGCTCTTTTGGCCGTAGACATAGAACGCAGATTACAAAGTTTAATGAGCGAATACCGGACTGGCTTAGAAGTCATTAAGGTCAACATCGAGAATACAGCTGCACCTTCGCAGGTTCAAGATGCTTTTGATGACGTTATTAAGGCCCGAGAAGATGAGCAGCGTGTTAAAAACGAAGCCCAAGCATACGCTAATGGCATCGTGCCAGAATCGCGTGGTCGTGCACAACGGGTCAGTGAAGAGGCGCAAGCCTATCGTGAGCAAGTAGTAGCCCGTGCCGAAGGTGAGGCAACTCGTTTTACCAAATTGCTAACTGAATACCAGAAAGCGCCAGAAGTGACCCGAGAGCGTCTCTACCTAGTGGCTATGGAAGATGTACTTTCTAACGCCTCAAAGGTCATAGTAGACGTAGAGGGTGGTAATAATATGATGGTGTTACCACTAGATCAAATCATGCAGAATCAGTCTATGCGTGCTGCAACAGGTGCCTCTGGTAGGGGGTCTTCCAGTATGGTGGACGAAATTACCAACCGGGTGATTCAGCAGTTAACCCAGGGCGGTTCAGCTTCAAGGGAGTCTCGTTAATATGGCTACTCGTACTTTAGTAACCTTAATTGGCTTATTTGTGGCGCTAGTTCTGGCTTCATCTACATTATTTGTGGTGAAGGAGACAGAACGCGCGATCATGTTACAGTTTGGTGAGGTGGTGCAGTTTGATATTCAACCCGGCCTCCATGTCAAAGTTCCTTTTGTAAACACGGTGCGTATCTTTGATGCGCGCGTGCTGACATTGGATGCGCGTCCGCAACGATACCTCACCCTAGAAAAGAAGGCGTTGATCGTAGATTCCTTCGTTAAGTGGCGTATCGATGATGTGGCAGTGTATTACACATCGACGTCTGGCGATGAGTTTACTGCAGCTAAATTGTTGGCATCCAGGGTAGATACGGGCTTGCGTAACCAGTTTGGCGAACGAACGTTAACTGAGGTGGTGTCTGGAGAGCGTGATGAATTAATGGCTGAACTGCTTGAAGAGCTCAACCAACTGGTTAAAACAGAATTTGGCATCGAGGTAGTTGACGTGCGTGTGAAGCGCATTGACTTACCCCAAGAAGTGAGCGAATCTGTTTATGGCCGCATGCGCACAGAGCGAGAGAGTGAAGCCCGCGAAATCCGGTCAAAGGGTAAAGAGTTTGCTGAAGGCAAGCGTGCCGATGCAGATCGCCAAGAGACTGTCATCGAAGCGAACGCTTACCGTGATGCTGAACTTGTTCGTGGTGATGGTGATGCCAAAGCGGCTGCAATCTATGCTAAAGCGTTTAATAAAGATCCAGAATTCTATAGTTTTTACCGCAGCTTAGATGCTTATCGTAAAACTTTTGGAGCTGGTGGAGACGTGATGCTGCTTGAACCCGATAGTGAATTCTTTAAGTACATGAACCAGTCGACTTTGAAGTAAGTCTTTGGCGAGCTATTATAGAGTTATAAAAGGCCCTTCGAGGGCCTTTTTAGTGCCTACCTTTGCAGCTGAAAAGCTAGTCATTTGCGGCTAAAACAAGTAACATAGCGTAACCGAGAAGTAGGGCCCGCGCAGGACCGTATGATGCTCGGTTTTTTTGTGTTTGAAGCATTAGTAAAAAACCATGAATGAATTGATTCAACACTTACTTGTGGCACTTTGTTTGATGCTAATTATAGAAGGTATTTTGCCTTTTTTATACCCGCAACGATGGCGTAACTTAGTGGTTAGGTTAGCTCAGATAAGTAACCGCAATATGCGAGCTTTAGGCTTGGCAAGTATGTTGTTAGGCCTTTTTTTGCTGCTCTTAGTGCGATGATTAAAGCAATGTTTAAGTATCAGGAACTCAAATGAGTCGTGTAAATCGTTGGTTATTGCCAGATGGCGTAAAAGAAGTGCTGCCCCCAGAAGCTGCTCGGATAGAGGGCCTGCGCCGAACTGTGGTTGATCTATACCAAGCATGGGGTTACAACTTAGTGATGCCGCCACTGATCGAATACATTGATTCGTTATTAATTGGTACTGGCGACGATTTGGATTTAGCCACATTTAAGGTGATAGATCAAAAAACTGGACGTACCATGGGTATCCGAGCAGATATTACCCCTCAAGTAGCCCGCATTGATGCTCACAGCATTGCCTGTGATGGGATCAACCGCTTGTGTTACTCTAACACGGTACTCCACACCAGTGCAGCCAACCCATTGGCTTCTCGTAGCCCTTTGCAAGTGGGTGCAGAGCTCTATGGGCATGCGGGGATCGATAGCGATCTTGAAGTCATTAGCCTGATGATAGAGACGCTCATGAGTGTTGGCATTAAACATCCCATTACTTTAGATTTGGGCCATGTGGGTATCTACCGTGGTCTAATCGAAGCCATTGGCGTAGCTGACGATGATGAAAAAGAGTTATTTAATTTGCTCCAAAGCAAAGCGGTCGCAGACATAGACCAATTGATTGCAGCCATGGATTTAACAGATGAGGCAAAAACAATATTGTCTCAATTGCCTCGCTTATATGGTGAAACCACTGTTTTGCAGAAGGCTGAAGAAATATTTGGCAATGTGTCTGCGCAAGTTTCTGCAGCCATTAGGTATCTGCGAGAGTTGGCAGAGGCGGTGAAGGCTCGTTTCCCACAAGTCACCTTGTACATAGATTTGGCTGAACTACGGGGATACGAATACCATACAGGCGTTGTTTTTGCTGCCCTCACGCCCGCTTTTGGACAAGCTATTGCAAATGGTGGTCGTTATGATGATATCGGCAGTGTTTTTGGCAGAGCTCGCCCAGCCACTGGGTTTAGTGCTGACTTAAAGGTGTTATCAGAATTATCTGAGGTGCCTGTTAAGCAAGCCGATGCTATTTTAATGCCCATTGAAGCTGAATTGACTCCTGCACAGCGTCAAAGCCTTTGGGAAATGCAATCCCAATTACGTCAGCAAGGTGAGTGTGTGTTGGCACAGCTAAGTGATAGCCCAGTGCCAGCAAACTGCGCTCGTCAATTGGTATGGCAAGATAGTGTTTGGATTCTAGTCGCAACACCTAAAGTTTAGATAGCTTGCTATTATAAACTACGAATTTAATTATGCGTGATTTCACGTTTGGCAGTCATTAACTAGAGCAAAAAATTATGGGTAAGAATGTCGTCGTTTTAGGCACCCAGTGGGGTGATGAAGGCAAAGGTAAGATCGTGGATTTACTCACAGATCAGGCCACGGCAGTGGTACGTTTTCAAGGTGGTCATAATGCGGGTCATACATTGGTCATTGACGGTGAGAAAACCGTTTTACATTTGATTCCTTCAGGTATCCTGCGTGATACAGTCACCTGCTTTATTGGCAATGGTGTTGTGGTTGCCATGGACGCTTTAATGAAAGAAATGGCAGGCTTGGAAGAGCGTGGCGTTCCTGTGCGTGACCGTTTGCGTATTAGTACCGCTTGCCCATTAATTCTGCCTTACCATGTGGCCTTAGATCAGGCCCGAGAGATTGCTCGGGGCGAGGAAAAAATTGGCACCACCGGACGTGGGATTGGACCCGCCTACGAAGACAAGGTTGCCCGTCGTGGCCTACGCTTAGGTGATTTGTTGGACCCTCAGCGATTTGCTACCAAACTTAAAGAAGTCATGACTTATCATAATTTTGTGTTACAAAACTTCTACCGAGTTAAGCCATTAGATTATAACGAAGTGTTAACTACCGCTTTAGCACAAGCAGAGCAAATTAAAGCCATGTTCACAGATGTGACTGCAGAAATTCACGACTTACGTCGGGCTGGAGCAGATATTTTATTTGAAGGCGCTCAAGGTACCCTATTGGATATTGACCACGGCACATATCCCTTCGTGACTTCCTCCAACACCACAGCAGGTGGCACAGCCACTGGATCTGGTTTTGGACCTTTGTACTTGGATTATATCTTGGGTATTACCAAAGCCTATACGACTCGAGTTGGCAGCGGTCCATTCCCCACAGAGCTATTTTGTGGCCTCGGTGCAGGCCTAGCCGAGCGTGGTCATGAGTTCGGTGCGACCACAGGCAGGGGGCGTCGTTGTGGTTGGTTTGATGCGGTGGCCCTTAAACATGCGATTCAAATTAATAGCGTCTCAGGTATCTGCCTGACTAAGCTAGATGTATTGGATGGTATGGAAGAAATTAAATTATGTGTGGCTTATCATGATAGTGAGGGTAATGCAGTATCTTGCCCCAGTGATGCTGAAGGATTTGCAGCAGTTACCCCCATTTATGAAACCATGCCTGGCTGGACAGAATCGACCGTAGGGGCGCAGACAGAAGCGCAATTACCAGCTGCTGCTTTGGCCTATATCGCTCGTATTGAAGTCTTGATCGAAGCGCCTGTGGACATTATCTCCACTGGCCCAGATCGTATTGAAACAATTGTAAAACGCCATTCTTTTGGCAACTAGGAAAAAATGACACAAATAGACGATCCACACGCTCAACGTGAGGCGCAGAAGTATGACAACCCAATTCCCAGTCGTGAATTCATTATGGACCACTTGCGTGACCGCAGCGGTCCAGCAACGCTTAAACAAGTTAGCTTTGAACTGGCTCTGTTTGAGGCTGAGGACGTGGAAGCACTGCGCCGTCGATTGCGTGCTATGGAACGTGATGGTCAGCTAATCAGTGATCGTAAAGGTGCCTATGGTGCCATTAAAAAGATGGATCTGATTCACGGTCGCATTATTGGTCACCGCGATGGCTTTGGTTTTTTAAGGCCAGAAGAAGGCGGGGATGATTTATTCCTTAGCCACCGCCAGATGCGCGCTGTGATTGATGGTGACAAAGCGCTCGCGCGCATTACAGGTATCGACCGCAAGGGCCGCAGCGAAGGTGCCATTGTTGAAGTGACTGAACATAATACCCAGCAAGTTGTAGGCCGATTGACCAAAGAAAACGGCATTTGTTTTGTGCGTCCAGATAATCAACGGATTAGCCAAGATATTCTTATTGCCAACGACAATGTGTTGCAAGCCAAGCATGGGCAATACGTCACAGTGCGTATCACTCACCAGCCTAATAAACGTAACCAGGCAGTGGGGGAAGTGGCGGAAATTTTAGGTGAGCACATGGCTCCGGGTATGGAGATTGATGTTGCCATTCGCACCCATGAAATCCCTCACGAATGGCCCGCAGAGGCCAGTAATGAAGCAGCCCAACTCAAAGCAGAAGTCACTGAGGCAGATAAGCAAAATCGTATTGACCTGCGTGATATGCCTTTTGTCACTATTGATGGTGAAGATGCCCGCGATTTTGATGATGCAGTCTATTGCCGAAAAAGAACCCTTGGTGGATGGCGTTTATACGTCGCGATTGCAGATGTGAGTCATTATGTGCGCATTGGCACAGCCTTAGATGCAGAAGCTCATCGGCGCGCAACTTCAGTATATTTCCCTGAACGCGTAATTCCTATGCTACCAGAAGCCATCTCCAATGGTTTATGTTCTCTTAACCCCCATGTTGATCGATTGGTTATGGTGTGTGAAATGACCATTAGTGGCAACGGCAAACTGGGCGGTTACCAATTTTATGAGGGGCTCATTCATTCTCATGCGCGCTTAACTTACACCAAAGTGGGAGCTATGCTTGATGGAAATGATGAGCAATGCTTGCCACTGCGGCAAGAATATGATCATGTAGTTAAGCCCGTAGACCAATTGCACAAACTCTATGCTGCTTTGCGCTCAGCTCGAGACGCACGTGGAGCAATTGATTTTGAAACTCAAGAAACACGCATCATTTTTGGTGAAGATCGTAAAATAGATGCGATCGTGCCAGTGCACCGTAACGACGCCCATAAACTCATTGAAGAATGTATGCTGGCAGCTAATGTTAGCACTGCCAAGTTCTTAGAGAAGCATAAATTAGATGGTTTGTTTCGCGTCCATAAAGGGCCTAAGCCTAGTAAGCTAGAAAACTTACGTGGTTTTCTGGGTGAAATGGGTCTGTCTTTAAAAGGGGGTGATGAACCTCAACCCAAGCACTATCAAGCTTTGTTGAGTTCTATTAAAGATCGGCCAGACGCAAATCTAGTGCAAACGGTGATGTTGCGTTCTTTAAGTCAAGCCGTTTACACCCCAGAAAACGAAGGTCACTTTGGTTTGGGTTACCCAGCCTATGCGCACTTTACATCACCTATTCGTCGCTATCCTGACTTATTAGTTCACCGTGCTATACGTAGTGTGATTCAGAGTAAGCAATCGAGCCGTTATGTTAAGCGAATAACAGCCACCCAAAAGCAACCCGCTTCACCTTGGTATCCCTATTCCACAGCCAATGTTGTGGTTTTTGGTGAACATTGTTCAACTGCAGAACGACGAGCTGACGCTGCAGTTTGGGATGTAGAAGGCTGGCTGAAGTGTGAGTACATGCAAGGCCATATCGGTGATTATTTCTATGGCACTATTAACGCCGTCACCAGCTTTGGTTTGTTTGTTGAACTGGAAGACGTCTATGTAGAAGGTCTGGTGCATATTAGTGCATTACCAGGTGACTATTATCACTTTGATGCTGCAAAGCACTGCCTCCAAGGAGAGCGCAGCGGCAAAAGTTTCCGCTTGGGTGACACTATTGAAGTACAGGTGGTTCGAGTAGATCTGGATGAGAAGAAGATTGACTTTGAGTTGGCTGATGCGCCACCAAAGCCTAAATCTAAGCCCAAAGCAAAACCAAAATCCAAAAAAACCAATGCTGAAAAGTCTGCAAATAGTCAAGCAGGTGGACCTTTATTCGATCAAAAGGGTAAGCCAACTGCAAGTGCAAAAAAGCCTCGCCGTAAAAAAACGGTACCAAAATAAGGTATTTGAGACGGGTTAATTATGGCTAATGTTGAGTACGTGTTTGGCATTCATGCAGTGCAAACCAAATTACAACGCAACCCAGAAAGGGTGCAGGAAGTTTGGTTTCAAGAAGGTCGTGAAGATCAACGCTTAAATCAAGTTAAAGGGTTGGCAGATGAGCAGGGCATTGAATGCCAAATCATGCCCCGCCGTGAACTGGATAACAAGGTCAAAGGACGTCACCAGGGCGTGGTCGCCGCTTGCACTCCCAACCCAGCTAAGGACGAAGGCTTTCTTAAGGACCTGCTAGAAAATTTGCAGGTACCTGCTTTTTTATTGATTCTTGACGGCGTCACGGACCCCCATAACTTGGGAGCCTGCTTGCGCACAGCAGACGCTGCAGGTGTGCATGCTGTCATAGCGCCAAAAGATAAATCGGCCTCACTTAATAGCACCGTAAGCAAAGTCGCCTGTGGTGCTGCAGAGACTATGCCCTTTGTGCAGGTGACTAATCTAGCTCGGTGCCTCAAAAGTTTGCAAGACGCTGGGGTATGGATTACTGGCACAGCGGGTGAAGCGACCCAGCACATCCACCAAGTCGACCTCAAAGGTCCTGTGGCTTTAATTATGGGTGCCGAAGGAGATGGTATGCGACGACTCACTCGGGAAGGGTGCGACCAATTGGTTAAAATTCCTATGGCAGGAGAGGTGAGCAGCCTTAACGTGTCTGTGGCGGCAGGCGTGTGCTTATTTGAAGCGGTACGCCAGCGCACATAGGCCTCTGGCTTCGAGCCGTCTTGGTAACCTAATGGGCAACAAAAATTAGTCCTTGAGTAAAATATCTTTCGCTTGATTAATCTGACTAGCAATGTAGGTACTACCGCCTTTATCAGGGTGGTTTTTGGCCATCAATCGTTTGTGTGCTGATAAAATCTCTTCATGACTTGCATTATCACCCACCTCCAAAATTTGTCGAGCTTGAGGTTTATCCATAACAGAGGCATTACTACTGCCGCTGCTGCCACCGCCACTGCTGTCTTTAATTTTAGGACGAAAGCGTTTAATCATTTGCCAGATGCCAAAAGCGCGCATTAATGGTCGACCATAAACAACCAATCCCCCTAGCAGGCTCATAGCTACTGGCCATAAACCGCTCAGCCCTAGACCAACAGCAAGCAACAAGATCGCTACTACCCCAGCGCGCAATAAAAAAGGTTTGCCATGAGTGGGGGCTTTGTTTAGCAGTAAGCGCACCAGCAAAGCGACTATGACAATGCCTAAAATCCATAATATCAAAATCATCTTAATCTTTTTCCTTATCTATTAAATCATCAATATCAACATCGCATATGGCTATTTTTTGAGTCCTAACCTCTCGGGGTGGGTTGGCTTGGTTGGGGCTTTAAATTGAGACGTATAAGGTTGCCTCGCTCTCGCAACGCAAAATAAATCACCACGATAAAAGCCGTGACGTCGGCCACTGGAAATGAGTACCAAATACCATCAATGCCATAAATTTTGGGTAAAATCAGCAGCGCAGGAATCAGCACTATATAAATTCTTAATGACGATAGAAAAATCGCCTGACGAGCCTTACCGAGGGCTTGAAATAAAGAGCTAATGAGACTGTGTGCGTTGGATAGAGGAAACAACAAAAAAGACCAAAAGGCAATGCTAGCAGTAGTGGTTAAAAGGGCTGAGTTTTGGGTAAATATTCCAATGATGAGTTCAGGCACTAAGAGCATTATGGCACTCACACAGAAGCCATAGCTTAGGCTGGAAAAGATACCAAGTTTAACCATGGCAAGCACCCGATCATACTGTTGAGCGCCATAGTTGTAACCTGCAATGGTTTGAAAGGCAATGGTCATGGCAATGGCTGGCAAGATAAAAAAGATCATTAAACGGCCAATAAGACCATAAGCACTCACATACAAGTCGCTATCAACTTCAGTAAATTGGGTGACGGAGTAGTTGGTTAAGCCTATAAAAACAGATACCCCAGCATGGGAAATCAAAATAGGTACACCCAATAAACAAATATCTCTAACAATCATCCAATCCATGGCGTAAGCAAATGGGCGTAACTTTAACTGTGTTTTGCCCCCCAGAATAAAGTACAACATGAGCCCAATAGCAAAAATTTGAGCCAATACAGTGGCATAGGCAACACCCTCCACACCCATGCCGAGCACGAAGATAAATAGGGCATCTAAAACAATATTCAAAAGTGCAGATGAGACCATGCTTGCCATCATTAACATGGCTTTACCTTCAGCTCTAAGAAGGTCGCTGGGGACGCTGCTAATAAGTACGATGGGAAAACTAAACAAGACCAAAGGCATTAGATAAGCCGATGCATAGGGCCACAATGCTTCTGAAACACCTAAAACTTCAAGTAGCGCATCAATATTAAAGTAGATGCCCAAAGTCAGGGCAAGGGCCATGACTAAGCCAAAACGAAAAGCCATATCGATGGTGGTGTTGGCTGCATTTTCCTGCTTTGCACCGAGTTGCCGAGCAACGATAGAGGCCATGCCGCTGCCCACCAAGGTGGCCAAAGCAAAAATAAACATTTGAATTGGAAATACAATGGAAATGCCACCCATGGCATTAACACCCATAACACGGGTTACGAAAATGGCATCAACGACATTGTAAAGACCATGTACCATCATGCCCACAGCGATAGGTGCAGCCATACCAAAAAACAACCCAAGGATGGGCTTCGTACCTAAGTGGCCAGAGTGTTGGCTCATTAATGCTTCCTTATAAAATTCTCAGTGGTATTAGCGATAGCTAAAATACGATAGGCATGCATGGGACATGAACCATGATGAGTATAGTTTTACCTCATCCCTATTCAGCTACTCATCTCAGGGGGCGGCACTTCAGCTATTTAAAGCAGTCACTGATCACTGCTGAGTCACATGGGTCAGGGTGGTGATGATTTGATCAACGTCTGCCGCCCAAGCCATTGCTGCAGCATTCACCTCTTTCAACGGATGCACTATATCTTCGCTATGCAAGGTGATAAAGGGGATACCCATGGCCGCACAATAGCCAGCATCAAAAGCGGCATTCCATTGCTTATACTGATCACCAAATCGAATGATAGCGATATCAGCTTGGGCAATGAGATTCTTTGTGCGGATCGCATTCACTTTAGCCGATTGATTGTCACGCCAAAAGCTAGTCGCTGTATCTGCTAAGTGGTCACCAGCGGCATCACTGGCTGCATGATTAGTAATGGCAGATGAGAAATTCACAGGTAGTTTGAGGGCTTCACAACGACTGATAATTTGCTCGCGCCAGTCTGTATGTATTTCGCCAGATAAGTAAATGTTCCACATGGTGTTATCTCATTTTAGTATTGATTTTCTTGCCAGGGTGAGCATGTTTTGTGTTTAGCAACCGTTAACGCCTAGCCTATTTTGGAGGCACAAACTGAGTGCACTTCGGGCATTTCAGGGTAGCGTTTAATACATACGCTGGGCTGTTAATATAGCAGTCAGCGCCCCTCTTAGTCTCGAAAATGTGAGTAGTAATGAGTAAAGTATTGGTGTTTAAATTCTTGATGCAGCGTAAGTGAATTGTGAGCCCTTTAGTTACATCTAATGTCATACCTAATCTAACTGCGAAAAGGGCCTAAACTTGTGACTTATGAAAACTTTACGTATAATGCGCCATCACATTTTTAGGTGTGATTTTCCTCCTTGCTTTAAGGTGGTAGGCCAATAACGGCCTACTAAACGCTTAAGGCTATTTAACCCATAAGGAGCAGCAATGCGTCATTATGAAATTATCTTTTTGGTCCATCCTGACCAAAGCGAACAAGTACCCTCTATGATTGAGCGTTACACTGCGACTATCGAAGCTGATGGTGGCGTCATTCATCGTTTAGAAGATTGGGGCCGTCGTCACTTGGCATATCCAATTAACAAAATTCACAAAGCTCACTATGTACTAATGAACATTGAATGTTCAAACGTTGCATTAGACGAGTTAGACAGTAACTTCCGTTACAACGATGCCGTCATCCGCAACATGGTTGTGCGCATGAAAGCGCCAGAAACAGGTGATTCTCCTGTTAAAGCTGCTGAAAGTCGTGAAGATCGTCGTCGTCAAGAACGCGCGCCTCGTGCCGATGCCACTGAAGCAGATGCTCCTCTAGCAGACGCTCCTGAAGCAGACGCTCCTCTAGCAGACGCTCCGCAAACTGAAGCTCCGCAAGTAGAAGCCCAAGCTGAAGAAACATCAGCAGCCGAAGCAGCAGCTGAATAATTAACTGGAGATATTGACCATGGCACGTTTTTTCCGTCGTCGTAAGTACTGTCGTTTCACCGCTGAAGGTGTAACTCAAATTGATTATAAAGATATCGAAGTCCTAAAAGGCTATGTATCTGAAACTGGCAAAATTGTACCTAGCCGTATTACGGGTACTAAAGCACGCTATCAGCGTCAGCTTTCTACTGCTATTAAGCGCGCTCGTTATGTGGCTTTGCTACCTTATACTGACGCGCATCAGTAAGCTGTATTAACCGATGCGCAAACTAGCTCAATACGCCATGCGTGGTAACAAACAAGCAACTATGGTTGCTGTTTTGTTTGCCATTATTCCAGTGTTGTTTTGGATAAGCGCAGCACTTGTGGCTCTGGTGATCTTAAGAAAAGGTTATCGAGACGGTGCTCAGGTTTTTATGTGGAGCCTACTACCTGCCATAGCTTGGTGGAGTAATGGTGATCCGACACCTGCTTTAACCTTAATTGGGGCAGCAGGTTTGGCCAGTGTCCTTCGCTATAGTGCCTCTTGGGCCTATGTGTTGGTGGCTAGCTTAGTCGCAGCAATCGTATCTATGCCTATTTTGGCAAGTTACTTGCAAGATGTAATGGTGGCATTTGCTGAAGCTGGAATCCAACTGGAAGCGCAACAAAAGTTGCCTGAAAATGTGGATAAGGAGTTACTGCAAACCCTCATGGAAGGTGTGTTAGGTGCAGTGCATATGGCTATATTGTTAGCCTGTGTTGTGTTGGCACGCTGGTGGCAGGCGGCTTTGTTTAACCCAGGTGGTTTTCAAACTGAGTTTCACCAGTTACGTTTGCCCCTTTGGCTTACGGGAACACTCGCTTTGGCTGTCTTTGGCTTAAGTAATGTAACCGATATGACACAGTGGCTATTCGTGTTATCGATCCCATTATTATTTGCAGGTTTAGCCTTAGTGCATGGGCTGGTTGAACAATTAAAATTAGGCCAAGCTTGGCTGTTCGCAATCTATTTAGCATTGCTACTTTCAAGCGCGGTGGTCTTTACTATATTGGCATTATTAGCCACCTTGGACAGTGTGTTCAAGTTGCGGCAACGTTTGCCAGTTAGGGTTAAAAAATAGAATTAGACTCTTCGTGTATACATGTTGAGCAAATTAAGGAATTAAACATGAATGTAATTCTGCTGGAAAAAATTGGTAAGTTAGGTGCATTGGGCGATACTGTTTCAGTCAAAGCTGGATATGGCCGTAACTTCCTCATTCCTACTGGCAAAGCTGTACCTGCCAATAAAGCCAATGTAGAGGCTTTTGAAGCTCGTCGTTCAGAACTAGAAGCAGCTGCTGCTGAAAAGTTATCTGCTGCTCAAGCCCGTGCAGATGCAATGGGTGAGTTAACAGTCACTATCGCTGCCAATGCTGGTGAAGAAGGTAAACTGTTCGGTTCAATTGGTACCAACGAAATCGCAGCAGCGCTTTTGGAAGCTGGCCACACGGTTGATAAGACTGAAATCCGTCTGCCTGAAGGTACGTTGCGTGCATTGGGTGAAACGGCTGTTGCTATTCAACTTCACAGTGACATTACTGTACAAGTCACTGTAGCGCTTGTTGCTGAGTAAAACTTTGCTCAGTTCATAACGGGCGCAGTAAAGAAATCTAAGACCTTTGATGTGCCTAGTGTGATCAGATCGGCGTAAGCAGAAAGCAATTTTAAAAAGCCCCATTAAAGGGGCTTTTTTGTGCCTGTAGTAAAGGTTATCATAGTTGAGTAATCACATTATTAAATCGATACTTTAATGCAACCAGCTTCAAACCTACTTAAGTCCGACCCACAACTTGATGCACTCAAGGTGCCTCCTCAGTCTCTGGAAGCCGAACAGTCTGTGTTAGGTGGCTTGATGCTGGATGAAATGGCTTGGGACCAAGTGTCTGAGGCTGTTGCAGAAGTGGATTTTTACCGCCAAGATCATCGACTCATCTTCCGCGTAATGACCAAGCTAATCGGTGATTCTAGGCCCATCGATGTGGTGACCCTGTCAGAAGAGTTGAGCCGTATCGATGAATTAGCCAATGCTGGTGGCTTGAGCTACCTTGGTGAACTCGCTAAAAATACGCCCAGCGTCTCTAATATCACCGCCTATGCCAATATTGTGCGTGAAAGGGCTATATTGCGCCAACTCATTGGTGTCGCCAATGAAATCGCTGATTCTGCTTTTCATACTGATGGCCGTTCATCGGGAGACGTATTGGATGAAGCTGAGCGTAAAGTATTTGAAATTGCTGAGGACCGTCCAAAAGAGGGTGGACCTCGATATGTTAATCCCATTCTCAAAGGGGCTGTCGAACGCATTGACCTGCTGTTTAGGTCTGAAAGTGCGCTCACTGGCATAAGCACGGGCTTTACTGATCTTGATAACCGGACCGCTGGTTTACAAAATTCTGATTTAATTATTGTCGCAGGTCGTCCTTCAATGGGTAAGACGGCCTTTGCCATGAACATTGTTGAAAATGCAGCGGTGATTGGCGATGCGCCAATCTTAGTGTTTAGTATGGAAATGCCTGCTGAACAGTTGATGATGCGTATGTTGTCATCTCTTGGGCGGATTGATGCCACACGCATGCGCACGGGTAAATTGGAACAAGATGATTGGCCTAAGTTAACGGGTGCAGTTAACTTATTAAAAGATAAGCCCTTGTATATTGATGACAGTGCTGCCCTCAGCCCCACTGAAATACGCACCAGATCTAGGCGTATTGCTCGTGAGCATGGTAGCGTGGGTATGATTATGATTGATTATCTGCAGCTGATGCAGATTAAAGGTCATACGGAAGGTCGTACAGCAGAGATCTCTGAAATTTCTCGTTCCTTGAAAGCGCTAGCTAAGGAACTTAAGTGCCCAGTTGTGGCTCTATCACAGCTGAACCGTAGTCTAGAAAACCGCCCTAACAAGCGTCCTGTCAACTCAGACCTGCGTGAATCGGGTGCCATCGAGCAAGATGCTGACCTAATTATGTTTATCTATCGGGATGAAGTTTACAACGAAGACAGTGATGATCAAGGTAAAGCTGAAATCATCATTGGTAAACAACGTAATGGCCCCATTGGTACCTCACGCTTAGCCTTTATCGGTAAATATACCCGTTTTGAAGATTTGGTGCATCACTATGATGACTATGAAGACATAGAATAACTGGAGTTACCCTGTAACCTGTGTAGGTGAAATCATGAGTGACTGGTTCGATGAAGAAGATACGCCAGTGGATAAGGCTTTTAGTGCCTCGTTGCTAAACCATTTACCGATTGGCTACGAACTGATAACAACAGCAAATGACTTGCGCTTGTATGGTGATCATAACATCGACTTAATGGAATCCTTGCATCTTGCAGGTGGTCATTGGGATCCGGATCTACTCGCATATCGTATCCCCCTAGGCCGTCAAGTCCAGCTTGAGCATGCCCTCAAACACTTCATGCAGCAGCAACAAGGGATGGCTGATACCATGAATCTTTTGGCAAGGCATATGGCGCCAGATCAGCACCAAGTGGAAGAACAACGACGCAAAAGGGCCGTAGAACAACGCATTAAAATCATTGTGGGGCGTTACCATGCGGGTGACTTACTCAAGGGTCATGAGATTATTAGTTTAGGCAAACATTGGCAGGAATTCCCCGGCTCCCAGTGGCAAGGGGTGGATAAAGCAGTGTGTATTGAGTGTGAAAAGTACACCAAGATCTCGACTAATAATGAATGCCAGTCTTGCGAAACCCAGCGCCTTGGCTTAGTGCCTATTACCTATTGTTACGCCTACTTCGACTAATTCAACACCCCATTCTTGTCAGGCACATTGACCCATTGGGTTAAATTTTATACTTTGCTTAAGTTTAATGAAGCTTAGGCAAAAGAATCGTCTTGCAATATTTTTCACTTTATTAACAACCAACGTGTAGCAACTCTATTAGCTTTAGCAGCTGAGCTAACCTGGGTATTCAGATGACGTCATTACACCTGTGATCCCTAGGTGAGGATAGCTAAAAATGACTGAGGTGCAAGGGCTGGCTTTTGATTTTGGTAGTCAAAACAACCCATATGAGTTTCGCCAAGGGCTATGGTATGCTCAGTCTGTTGCTCTGTGAGCTTATAGATTATGGTGAATCTTGCCTTGCCAACGGCTCTTACACCTAAGGTTAATTCAAGGTGTTGATGCAAGTATGCTTGCGCAAGGTACTCAATACTTGTAGCCGCCATAATGAGACCACAGCCACCTACATCTTTTTCACTGAGGCTATGTTGATTTAGCCACAACACTCGACCTTCATGAAAATAGCTCAGAATTTGATCGTTTCCTAGATGGTTACCATAGTTTAAGTCAGCCACCCTAACTTGGAGGCTGCAACGGAATAGCTCATCAAACTGAGGGTTGATTTTAATTAATGGCATGGTGCTGTCCAAAGTAGCGTGCCAGAACTCTTAATATACCCTTACACAATAAAGCCAAGTCTTCTGGGCTCATAACATAGGGTGGCATGACATAAACTAATTTACCAAATGGCCGCACCCACACCCCATCTTCAACGAACATCTTTTGTATGATGCCAAGGTCAACCGTTTGGGTGACTTGTATTACCCCAATCGCACCTAACACGCGCACATCTTCCACATAGGGTAAGTCTATAGCGGGTCTGAGTAATTGGTGAAGGCCTTTATTGATGCCATCAACCTGATTTTTCCAGTCGCTTTGCTCAAGTAAATCTAAACTTGCGTTGGCCACAGCGCAGGCCAAAGGATTGGCCATAAAAGTAGGCCCATGCATGAAGCAACTAGCTTCACCTCGAGAGATGCTGGTGGCAATTTCATGGGTCGTTAAGGTGGCAGCAAAGCTCATAGTGCCTCCAGTAATGGCTTTACCTAGGCACATGATGTCAGGTTGAACTTGAGCATGGTCACAAGCGAATAGAGCGCCGCTGCGACCAAACCCAGTGGCAATTTCATCAGCGATTAAGAGAATATTATATTGTTTACAAAGTTTAGCTGCACCTCTTAACCATTGAGGACTATAAAAGCGCATGCCGCCCGCGCCCTGCACAATAGGTTCTAAGATTAAGGCCGCTATTTCATGTTGGTACTGACGCATTTTGTCTTCAAGTTCTGTGAGATCATCCGTTTCTAAAGGGCGATCAAAACCCATGGGAGGAGCGTCAACAAAATGGTGCTGGGGTAAAACACTGGCAAACAGTGAATGCATGCCATTCACTGGATCACATACTGCCATGGCACCAAAGGTATCACCATGGTAACCATTGCGAATGGTGAGCATGCGATTCTTTTTGGCTTGGTGCTGAGAGTGCCAATATTGCAAGGCCATTTTAATGGCCACTTCGACAGCCACTGATCCTGAGTCAGCAAAAAATACCTTATCTAAACCTTTTGGGGTGAGATCTACTAGACGTTTGGCTAGCGTGACTGCAGGCGCGTGAGTAATACCCCCGAACATCACATGGGACATGTCAGAGATTTGCTGATGCATCGCAGCATTGAGGTAAGGGTGGTTGTAACCATGCACTGCACACCACCAAGAGGCCATACCATCAATCAACTCTTGCCCATCAGCTAAGGTCAACCTTACCCCATGGGCGCTAACGACAGGGTATGCTGGTGGAGGGCTGTCCATAGAGGCGTATGGGTGCCAAACATGCTGTTGGTCTAAAGCGATGAGCTGAGCAGGAGTCATAAGTGTTATGCGTGAACTTTCAATCGGTCTATATTAGCATAGCTAAGTGACATTATAAGCTGATTTCAATCACATCTATTTGATCCAAACCCACCTGCCAAAGTAGGTTAATATCTGCAATGTGGCAACCATAAACACGTTCTGGATCCTTTTGATAGGCGGGTCTTGGGTCATACTGTAACACCTGCTCAATAAGTTCACGCAGTTCTGGTCTGTTGAGTAATGTGTGCTGGGCTTGCGGGCTGAAGTGGATAGGCAATTGAAGAATCTGCTCGTCACTGGCGAAGCCACTTTGGGCTGTAGGTACAGACTCTACCCAAGGCAGATAGGGTTTAATATCAACTATTGGTGTTTGGTCGATTAAATCAGCTCCACTCACATGCAGAATAACCCCCTTACTGGTATCAATTGACTCTAGCTTAACTAATGATAGCCCCAGTGGATTGGGCCTAAAGGTAGATCGGGTAGCAAACACCCCCAGCTTTTTATTACCCCCTAACCTCGGTGGCCGTACTTTAGGTTTCCAGCCTTGACCTAGCGTCTGATGGAAGATAAAGCTAAGCCAAATATGAGAGAAGCCTTCGAGGCCATCCACCGTATCTATTTGATTAAAGGGTTCAATCAGCTCAACTTGAGCTAACGCTGCAGTCACTAGACCTGGTTGTCTTGGCGTAGCAAACTTTTCTTTAAAACAGGAATGGATGACTCCAACCTGATCAAGCGAGTAACAATTTGGGTTATTTTTTTGCATACATATTAACAGCTGTGTGTGTGAAAATTTAATAAAAGAGATTTTCTATTTATGCTGCAGAATGAATCACTTTCATGAGAGGTCATGTGTTTTAAAGGACCTACAATAACAATGATTTTCTGACATCAATAGCCTTTCTTGATGAATTTCGTGCAATTGATTATCAGGGTCTAGAACAAAGGTCTTTAGATAGCTACAATACAGACTATTCCTCTAACTGAGTTAGTTATGGCACGTAAACCGTTCGTTAAAGCTAAGGCCATGCAAGGCCGTGGCCATCTTCAATCCGTTACTACTGACGGTCCCCATGTTGAATGGCTGGGCATGCCAGAATACTACATCCACGCCTTAGTGATAGCAGAACAAGAGTACGCTTACTTCTCCGCCAATAAGGATCTTGAGTTTGAGTTAGGTGCTTATGTTTGTTTTCGCTTTCGTGAATCCAAAAAAGGCTTCTATATCGAAAAACGCTCATTAGGTATCGCTATTGACCCTGTGGAGTACATGCGACAGCTTGATGCTGGCCTCGAATGAAGACCAAAATATTTGCACCATTACCCGGTAATGATCAAACCTGTGGGTGGACGCAGGGACTGCCTTTACGACCGACTAATGCCAGTCTGCAAGGTGAGCAGGTGGGTGATTTTGTTATTGTTGGCGCCGGTTATACGGGCTTGTCAGCAGCTCGAAAGTTTGCCCAACTCAATCCAAATGCTAAAGTTATCATTATTGAGGCGCAACGGGCAGGTGAAGGGGCGAGTGCACGCAACTCTGGCTACCTTGTCGACTCAACCCTTAATGATGGTCACATGTCTGACACAGGGCTACAGCAATATCGTGAAAAGTATAGGCTTAACAAAGCTGGGGTAGATTGTGTCAGAGAACTCGTTAATCACCATCAAATAGACTGTGATTGGGACGAGAGTGGTAAGTTTCATGCCACTGCGGTGCCGGCCCACGAAGCTAAATTGCAGCGCTTTAGTGACTTATTGCAGGAGCTAGAGCTAGAACATCGTGTGCTCTCAGGTGACCAATTATATCAACGTTTGGGCACTCATTATTATACCCAAGCCTTGTGGACCGCCGGTGGTATTATGTTGCAGCCGGCTAAGTTAGCCCGGGCCTACATAGATATCCTGCCTGCTAATGTCACCCTTTATGAAAACAGTCCGGTATTAACTTGGCAAAAACAAGGTCCAGACTTTTTAGTTTCAACCCCTATGGGTCAAGTGAAAGCTCCAGCTTTGTTGATGGCGGTTAATGGCTTTATGTCGAGCGCTGGATTAAAGCGCAAGCGCGCTTTTCCATTAACCTTGACGGCAAGCATGACGCGCCCCCTAAGTGATGCTGAGTATGCCGCAATTGGCAACCCTAAGGCATGGGGTTTGCTGTCTGCTCAGGCCATGGGTGCGACTGTTCGCTTAACTGAAGATCGACGTATTATGGTGCGCAATACTGCGGAAGTATGGCCTGCCATGAATATGTCACAAAGCCAATTAGTGAAGCGCAAGCGTGTCCATCAGCGCGGTTTAAAGCGTCGTTTCCCACAATTAGACGCCTCCGTGTTTGATAGCTGTTGGTCTGGTGTCACCTGTGTCAGTGGTAATAACGGCCAAGTGTTTGATCAATTAGATTCAAAGTTATTGGTGGCTGGCTGCTACAACGGTGGCGGCATTGGCTTAGCGACCTTGTTTGGTGAACAAATGGCTTACATGGCTAGTGGCCAAATGACAGATGCAATCGCTATGATCCAAGCACGTCCCAAACCTACCCCATTACCCCCACAGCCGATATTGAGTTGGGGTGTGCGTTTGCGTTTAATGCGCGATGCTATTATTGCTCGCAAAGAAAACTAAACTAAACCAAACCAAACTGATGAATCCACCCAAATCTTGGCGCTGAGTCAGCTGATTTGATGCAGCCAAACTAAGGGAGAAGCATGCTTAACGGGAATCAATGAGCTTTAAAAAGCAAGTTGTGTACCCGCTTGAATATGCTGTTCTTGGGTCGATAGCATGGCCACCGTATCGCCCTTGGTGATAAAGAATTGGCCTGTTTGGCTAAATAAGTAGCCATTGCAAGGTGCTAGTATAGGGATAGATTTGGCTTTAGGATGATCAACTAGAACCAAGTCTGCAAAGGCTCCTCCAGCCTTTAGTGTCTCACCTAGCTTAGATCGATAGGTGATAATACCTGATGCAGTGGCCTTCACCGTTCTCACCTGATCTACTCTGCACGGCTTCAATGCAATGGGCTTTTTTGGTGAGGGTATTCGCTCTATTAAATGTTCATGGGCGAGGAAATCTAAAATGCCTAAGCAATCTTGCTCTGCCAGTTTAGGGTCTACATCACTGCGACCACGCAATTCGAGGGTGGCCGCAAAACAAGGTGTTGAAAATACAGGTTGAGCATGATGATTTTGCATATTAACCCAAGGTTGGGTATGGGTGCCGTCAAATGCAACGGTGCCTGTAACATCTTCCTCTAAACAAATTGTAAAGCCCAGACACTGGGCCAGTGTCTGCCCCATTTCTTGTTGGTGCAGTCCATAAAATACATGGGGTAGTGCAACATCATCACAATGCAGGTCGAATACATAGTGGGCATCAATGGATTGTGAAAGTAATATTTTGTGTAATGAATTTATTTCAAAATCATCGTGTCGTTGTGCAACCAAATGCTTAAGACCGAGGCGCATAAGGCGATCATTCTCTATGGCGTCACTGCCAAAAGATGGGGCTAAGCTCGCTTCCACTTGCTGAGGATCGATGGCCATGTGGCGGTTAAAATTTCGCCCTGTGTGCCAATCACAGCGGCCCACCAAATGGCCAAAGGTTTTTTGTCTTAAACCTACAGGGTTAGCAAATGGCACTAAAACAATTTCTGCCTTAAGCGCATTTTGTTGGTCCAGTTGCTCTAAATGCCTAAGCAAATGCTGAGCGACTAGTAACCCTGGGTGTTCGTCCGCATGCAAACCCGCCTGAATATAAACTTTTTTAACACCTTTAACACCCTTAGGCCCAAATCGATGCAGGTGAATATGAGCTTGGTTACCCACGCTTGCTGAGGGGATTTTTATCGTTTCGAAGGCCATATTAGCGTCTCGTGAACATTGATCTTAAACAACAGTCTGTGTCCAGAGAATAAACCCTCTATTGGGGCTTAGCAATGCACAATGGGCGATCAATTAGGCCTCTATTGGAGTCCTTAAAATACGGGCTAATGTAGCGCAACTTTGGGCCATGATGGGTTTTGGCTCAGGTAACGTCAGGGTGACCTTAACCACCTGAGCGAAGCTGGTTGCACAAATATGGTTGGGTGATATTACCGTCGCTTGCCCCGTCCGTTCTAAATCCGCTGCATTGGCAAACTGGTCCGTTGAAAAGGGCAATATGATCTGCCGCACGCCCAACGCCAGTGCCTCTTGAACACTATTGTTGCCGCCATGGTGGATAACCAGGTCACATTCACCCAAGAGTGCAACTTGGGGTAAGCTTGGTGCAATTAACCAGCCCACTGGTAAGGATTCAAATGCTGTCATAGGGCTAGCACCAATGGCCATAGCCACCCGCACATTGGCTTGCTGCAGGGCTATGGCTATATTGCTTAACACATCTGCTCGGTGTGACAAGAAAGTGCCTAAGGCCACATAAACTAATGGCTTTTCAGGTTCCTGTGCTAACCATTGTTGGAATGGCTTTGCCAGCTCTTCGTCTCGCACTAGTGGTCCAACAAACTCATGGTGAATGGGCAAATGTGGTGAGCGTTCAAAAGGGTGATAATGGTTTGAGCTGTTATAGAGGACTTGGTTACCATGCACTCGAAAGGCGTCTTTTACAGGTGACATGGTCGGGGCAATGATTGCTAATGCCGCATTCCACCGGTCTGTAAACGTTTTCGTCACTCGGTCGGTAATGTCTTCTTGGTCTGTCAGCGCGTTGGGCTCTGGTTGCATGCAGGCTGGCCAAGTGGCTGGAATTCCATAGCGTTCTTTACCTACTGGGAGCTGGCTAGGATGACCCGGAACAAGAGTAGTAAAGCGTCTACCTGTGGCATAAACGCCTAAAGTTGAACCAAAGGAAACATGATCTACTAAGATATTATCTGGGTTAATCTGCTCACACAGTTGTGCAATTCTGCGAGCCACTTGCACTGGTTCCCAAAGCAAATCCTTTTCTCTATCTAATGCTTGGCAACGGATTGTCGCTATAGGGCCTTCTCGAGTAGCACTCAAAAAACGCTTGATAGCAGGATTTTGATTGACAATACCACTGTTGGCTCCTTGACTTAATTGCAGCAAGGTCCATTCAAATCCCTCAGCTTCCACATGGGTTGCCATATTAGTGCCGGTCGCGAAAATGACCCGCATACCAGCCTGCTTGGCTGCTCTAGCAACCACTGCCAAGGGGCTATAGTGTGAAATAAAATCTGGACTGATGACCAGTAAAGTCATGGTTTGTCTCGCACCGTTTGATACAAAGAGGCGAGTTTCTCGGCCATGGTGTCAATGGCATAGTGTTGCGCCACCATATTTTGAGCGGTCAGGCGTCTGCCCGCATGCTCAACTAGGGCAAAGCCTCGGTGGATGGCTTGGCCAAGATCCTGTTCAGGGTCCACTAAAATACCGGTATGGTCATTATCAACGTAAGTTGAAGGTCCTCCAGTGCTTGGAGCAACCACCACCAGCCCCGTTGCTAGGGCTTCAATTAAAGCTAATCCAAACTCCTCTTTGCGAGCACCATCAACATAAATTCCACCGGGTGCCCAAAAATCTGCACACCCTAGCATAGTGGCTACCATCAGTTGTGCAATGTCTGCTCGTGGGCGACCACCCATTAGGATGACTCCAGCCCGCCGATGATCACTCACAGGCATAGCACTATCTATGGCCTCCATGACCGTTTTTTCTACCGCCGATGGATGGTTGAGATTGCCTCCAACCATGACCAAATTGCAGGCATTGTATAGCAGTGGGTCAGCTGCCCAAGCCGCTGCAATTCGATCCATACCCTTCACAGGGTGAAACCGGCCAACACTCAGTAATAAGGGTAAATGGCGGCGACTAGCAGCTATATTTTGCGCTAAATCTGCAATAACACCCTTCGTTTCATGGGGTTTAGTTTCTGCATATTGCTCTGCCGCCTGACGGATAAGCTGTATATCAATACCTTCTGCAATAGTGACCGATTGTTGTTTGTGCTGGCGCAGGTCTTTGCGAATATCTTGCAGTAACAGTTTGCACTTAGGTTGTGGAAATAGTGCCACATGACTCACACTGCGGCCCATTTGCTCAAGCATCCGAGCCCGAAACCAAAGGTTGCTCTGAGCATCGGCATCGACAAACGCACTGCGACTTAATTGACCCCCAGCATGCAGAGCATGCACTGTATTTTGTGGGTCTGGGGCGAAACTAAAGCAGATGGGTATAGCCATGTTATGGGCGACATCTGCCGCTGCAAAAGTGGCGGCATCAAGCATGCGTAAGTGAATGAGGTCGATGGCTCCAAAGTGACCTATACACCTTTGAATGCTGCGTTTAAGAACAGGTAAGTGTTCCCAAGCATTAGCGCTGTTCATTGGGCGCATGTCATCGCCTGCGGTGATGATACGATAGGGTTGTGGTGTATTAATAGGGGCACTGAGATTATTAACCGCATCCTCAACGCTGCCCAATCCAAGCGTTAATACTTGGTCAATGCTGGGTTGGCGCGCAAGTGCATCTCCTAAAGAGACGAGTAAGCTGGCGACGCCACCGGTCTCACCACAGCCGCCTGCACTGAGGGTTTTATCCACATTTGCCAGCACTAGCTGACACACACGTAAGCCTCCATCAGGCCGCGGTAAGGCACTGCTATGAAGCATTTTTTGGTCATTAAGGGCGAGTGATGCGTAGGCGCCAATGTCGCTGTCTTGACGTTTCAATTGGCGCAGTAGGTCGTCGAATGGACCGATGCGACAACCCATGGCACTAATGGCTGCGAGTCGCACTGAGACAGTTTCGTTATGATCAGCAGCCAGGCGTGCGAGTATTGCGTTCACCTTGGTGCCCCTTAGGGTACCTAAAAGATCTACTAATCGAGCACGCATTAAGACGTCGCCATGAGCTGTCAGCGCATTAATTATAGTTGCAGAGACGATCTGAGGCTCTGACTTTGCCCAATGGTATAAGGTTTGATGGGCGTGCATTGTATCGATGCCACCCAGGCACAGTTGCTGCACCAGTTGGGGTAAAGCAGGTGCAACGAGGTTCCTCTCAGATAGTTTCCATGTCACTTGGCGTCGAACACTGGCATCGGTATGGGCTAAACATTCGACTAAAAGGGCGTTAACACTTTCATCTTCAATGACTGCCAAAGTTTCAATCGCCAAAAGGCAGTGAAGCGTATCTCCTTTCACCATTACTTTGAGGTCATCGAGCAAAATTGCAGACGTGGGCAGTTGTTTGGCGAATTTAGTGAGCGCCGCAGATCGGTTAAGCATCTCTTTAAAGTCAACCAGACTTGCTGCTTGTTGCAATTCGTCAATCAGTAGCCGACCCATACTAGTTTGGGAGTGCGGCGCCAAGCGAGGCGGTTGATAACCGACATTGCGCTCTTGCAGAGACGTCTGTTGCAATATTAACGATTTATTAAGCATAACTACCACCAATAGGAACGAGCATGTGCTGTGTTCGTTTGCGTTCGGATCATTGTAATTCAGCGGGCATTTTCTTGCAGGCACACCCGGTATTATTCAGGTTCTTTTAGGCGTAAGGGGGATATCAGCCTAAGCACAAACCTGTTGTACAAACCAATAATCCTGAATCACTAAGCGCCCATTTTTTTAAGGTCTACTTCGTTATTTGACAACGCTACCAGCTAGTCAAGACCCTATCATATCGCTAATTTAGGCGCCTGCTAGCGCATTTACAGTGTCTTTACGTTTAGGGTTGCTATCATCAAGCTTGGCGATAGCAATGGTTCAAGGACAACCAGCGAGTTGAGAGAATAATACCAAGAGAGTAAAACTAGATTTTGGTCAAGCAACATGTTCTAGTATCGGTCAGCGTTTAGTTAGCTATCGATGAACTATTTTATAGGCATACACGCAATGAAAATTAGTCAAAGACTCCTCAACTACTTCGATCATCGAAAGTCAAAATCAACGAAAAAAAGTCGCACACGTTTTAGGAATGATATTTGTAACCATTGGGATCTGGACTATTTATCTGCGGCGGAGCTTGAAGAGCGCATGCTGGAAGATAATATTGAAACTACGGTGCCGCTGAAAAAGCAAGATCTAGAATAAGCCCTGACCCATGAATGGCTAAGCATTGAACTTTGGGCGAACTTTGGCAAGGGTTTAATTGTTTTGTAGTCATAAATACCGTACAATATCTGCCCTGATTTAGGCATGTGTTTATGTTACTGAGTCAGGCGGGGTAATGCCCATTTCCGTGATGTCACCAATAGCGGTGCATTGCATTGATGAATAGTAAGTGATTTCAAAACTTACACGACGTAAAGGGATCTAACGCATGGTAACCATTCGTTTAGCTCGTGGGGGCTCTAAAAAGCGCCCTTTCTATCATTTAACTGTAGCTGATCAGCGCAATCCGCGTGACGGTCGCTTTATTGAGCGTGTGGGTTTTCATAACCCAGTTGCTCGTGGCCAAGAAGAAGTAACTCGGATTAACATGCAACGCATTGATTTTTGGATTGGGCAAGGTGCTCAACCCACTGATCGCGTCGCAGGACTGATTAAAGCAGCTCGCAAAGTAGCTGAATAATAGCTCACTAAGCATTTGCTTTTAAACCATTGTTGTAAGGATTGTTTAACATGGCTCAAGACCAACGCGTAAAGCTGGGTCGCATCACTACCGTATACGGTGTGAAGGGCTGGGTAAAAGTGTTTTCTAGCACTGAACCAATGCAAAACATCTTTGATTATCAACCTTGGCAAACCTGCATAGACGGTGTTTGGCAAGACTTGAAAATTAGCCAGGGTAAAACCCACGGCAAAGGCTTAATAGCATTACTGGAAGGTTGTGAAGACCGTGATCAAGCCCGCAAATATTGTGGATTAGACATTACGGTAGATCGTGCCATATTACCAAACTTAGAGGCTGGTGATTATTATTGGCAACAACTGATTGGGCTGAACGTAGAGACTGATGCTGGGGTAAAACTTGGTAAGGTCGACCACCTGATCGCCACTGGCTCTAATGATGTGCTAGTAGTAAAAGGCAATGAAGAAAGTATTGATCGTAACGAGCGTCTAATACCCTACTTGCCAGATCAAGTGATTACAAAGATTGACCTCCTCGGAGGTGTTATTCGGGTCGATTGGGATCCGGAGTTTTAGGTGAAAGTAGGCGTAGTAACGCTGTTTCCAGAAATGCTCAAATCCTTGACAGATTTTGGTGTGGTGGGAAGGGCAACGCAGCAAGGTTTGCTGCAAGTTACTGGGTATAACCCACGCGACTTTACTCAGGACAAGCACCGCACAGTGGATGACCGGCCATACGGTGGCGGGCCTGGCATGTTGATGAAGGTACAACCTTTAAGAGATGCCATCGGCCAAGCAAGAGCCGAACTAGGCCAGCCTAAGGTGATTTATTTATCACCCCAAGGGCGTAGGTTAGACCAAGCAGGTGTAGTAGAACTGGCTAAGCAGGAGAGCTTAGTATTGGTAGCAGGGCGTTATGAAGGAATCGACGAACGCTTAATTGGTACCGACATAGATGAAGAGTGGTCTCTTGGAGACTTTGTACTGAGTGGCGGTGAACTTGCAGCCATGACCTTTATCGATGCAGTTTCACGTTTGTTGCCTGGTGTATTAGGGCATGCAGAATCGGCACAAGAAGATTCGTTTGCTCAGGGCTTGTTGGATTGCCCTCACTATACCCGCCCAGAAATGGTTGCAGGTATGCCAGTACCTAAGGTGCTGTTAAGTGGGGACCATGCCGCTATTGCCCGTTGGCGTATGCAGCAGCAGTTAGGTAGAACCTGGCAGCGGCGACCAGATTTACTAGAACAGATGACACTAACGTTGGAACAAGAGCAGTCTTTAGCAGAATTTATTCGCTTAACGGAAGAGTCCGAAAGGTGAAGAACAGGAGCGTGCCATGAGCAGCAAAAACTTGATTATTCAGCAAATTGAAGCTGAGCAAATGAACAAAGAAATGCCAGAGTTTGGCCCCGGCGATACCGTTGTGGTTCAAGTTAAGGTAACAGAAGGGACCCGTGAGCGTCTTCAGGCTTACGAGGGTGTGGTTATCGGTAAACGTAACCGTGGCCTAAACTCTGCCTTTACAGTGCGTAAAATTTCTCACGGTGTGGGTGTTGAGCGTACTTTCCAAACCTTTAGCCACCAGGTTGACAGTGTGTCTGTTAAACGTCGTGGTGATGTGCGTCAAGCCAAGTTGTACTACTTGCGCGACTTGTCTGGTAAGGCAGCACGTATCAAGGAAAAATTGGCTAAGCGTTAAGCTTAAGTTGATAGAAAAACCCGCATCTTACTCAGTGAGACGCGGGTTTTTTTTGATTTAAAAGTTCCACTGTCACGGTTTTAGTCTAATTAAGTTGGAACTATAGCGGTACTCTTAACCTTGATAGGGCTTGTGTTAAACTGACGTTGGTCTATTATTGAGGCTCGAATTTACATCTAAAATGAGCGTAAGTATTAACCTAATCAAACCCTACATTGATGCCCTCTGGTTAGAAAAAGGTCTAAGTGATAACACCTTGGCAAGCTATGCTAGAGATCTGCAGCAGTTGCATGACTATTTGGACCAACGGGGCTATACCTTAGTTTCTGCAGAGGCTCATGTGTTAATGGGTTTTTTGGCAACTCGTTCACAAGCAGGTATTCAGCCGCGTTCTTTAGCTCGTAACTTATCCAGTATTAAGGGTTTTTATCAGTACATGGTGCGAGAAAATCGCCTTAATGTTAATCCTGCAGCCTTAATAGAAGCGCCAAAGCAAGGCCGACCTATCCCCAAATCACTCTCAGAAACAGACGTTGAAGCCTTATTGGCCGCTCCAGACGTTTCTACACCTATAGGCCTGCGTGATAAAGCTATGCTAGAACTTTTGTATGCCTGTGGTTTGCGGGTGAGTGAATTGGTTGCTCTTGATGTCAGTCAGCTAAATTTATCTGCGGGCATTGTTAAAGTGTTTGGCAAAGGGTCTAAAGAGCGTTTAGTGCCGGTGGGTGAAGTGGCCCAAGATTGGTTACAAACATACCTTAAACAAGGGCGCCCCGGATTATTAAAGGTGAAGGCTAGTGGGGTATTGTTTCCAAGTAATCGTGGCCAACACATGACCCGGCAGACCTTTTGGCATCGTATTAAACAGCATGGCTTAACCGCCGGTATTCAAAAATCCTTATCACCGCATGTACTTAGACACGCCTTTGCTACTCATTTGTTGAATCATGGGGCTGACTTAAGAGTGATTCAAATGCTCTTAGGTCATAGTGATTTATCGACCACGCAGATATATACTCATGTCGCTACTCAGCGTTTACAAACATTGCATTCACAACATCACCCCAGGGGTTGAATTAAAATATGTATATAATCATTACCAAATTGGTTACCACAATAACCTTAGTGTTTATTTTATTAGCGCCCAATGTGTGGGCCGCAGAATACACTGAACTTGAATCAAGCTTAGCTAGAATTAATCCAGACATGAAGGCGGTCAACATTGAAGCTACCCCTATGTTTGGTATTTATAATGTGTTGTTAAATACTGGTGATCGCATCTACATGAGTGCTGATGGAGACTTCTTCTTTGCTGGCACCATGTACCAAAACCTTTATGGTGAGGGGTTGGTGAATTTAACCGAACAAAGCGCCACAAAATCTAGACTGGGGGCAATGCAAACTCCCCAAGCGCAGCAAGTGTGGGTGTTCCCTGCTGTAGGTGAGAAAAAAGCTTCCATTAGTGTGTTTACTGATGTGGACTGTTATTACTGTCAAAAATTACATTTAGAGATGGCTGACATTAATGCACTGGGTATTGAAGTGCGGTATTTAGCCTTTCCAAGAGCGGGTTTAGGTTCGCCTAGTTACCAAGTTCTAGTTGATGCTTGGTGTGCTGAAAATACCAATGAATACTTGACTGAAGCCAAGCTGCGATCACACAACAAACAAGCCCGACAGAAGTCACCAAAGGCATGTGAAAACCCAGTAATGGCGCACTATAATTTAGGCCAAGAAATTGGTGTTAATGGCACGCCAGCTATTGTGTTTGAATCAGGTGAACTTTTACCTGGTTATTTACCCGCTAATGAGCTGGCCAAGCGCATTGGTATGCTTTAGTCAGAAGCACCTCACTTGTGCCCAAAAAACAAGTGAGGCGACCTGCATTTGGCCCTTGAAGTGTATTTAAACGCATCGGGTATAAGCTTTAAAAAATGGTCCAGATGAGTGGCTTATAAGCTGACATATAAGGTCTGTTAAGCTACAATAAGCGGCTTGTTTTTACACATTAATTAGATACGCGCATCTGGCGCAATGAGGTTTGCCTTGAAACCGGTAAGAGTTGGTATTTGTGGATTTGGCACCGTCGGTGGCGGCACGTTTAATGTATTACAGCGTAATTTTAATGAAATTACTCGCCGCACAGGCCGATCCATTGCGGTTGAACAGATCGCCCAGCGTCGCCCTAACCCTAATTGTGATGTAGGCAATACGGCCATCACAGATGACATTTTCGCGGTAGCTAATAACCCCAATGTTGATGTGCTGGTGGAACTCATTGGTGGCCATGAACCCGCCAAGGAATTGGTACTTACAGCCATTCAGAACGGCAAACATGTGGTCACCGCCAACAAAGCTCTGATCGCAGTGCATGGTAATGAAATTTTTGCAGCGGCCCGTAAGCATAATGTTGTGGTCGCCTATGAAGCGGCAATAGCAGGAGGCATTCCTATTGTTAAGGCTTTGCGTGAAGGTTTGGCGGCCAATAGTATCGATTGGCTAGCGGGCATTATTAACGGCACTGGCAATTTTATACTTACTGAGATGCGTGACAAAGGTCGGGCCTTTAATGATGTGCTTAAAGAGGCCCAAGCATTAGGTTACGCCGAAGCAGACCCAACCTTTGATGTTGAAGGTATCGATGCGGCTCATAAGCTAACTATTTTGTCTTCTGTAGCCTTTGGTATTTCTTTGCAGTTTGACCAATGTTACACCGAAGGTATCAGTAAAGTGTCTGCTGAAGATGTGGCCAATGCTGAATCTTTAGGTTTTCGCATTAAGCACCTCGGGTTAACGCGCCGCACTGAAGATGGCATAGAACTTCGGGTTCATCCCACATTGATTCCAGAAAAGCGCCTTTTAGCTAACGTTCATGGTGTTATGAATGCGGTTTTAGTTGAAGGTAATGCGGTTGGCCCAACCTTGTATTATGGTTCGGGTGCAGGCGCAGAACCGACGGCTTCTGCCGTAGTGGCAGATTTGGTAGACATTGTACGTGACATGGCAGTGGATCAAAATGTGCGCATGCCGTCTTTGGCATTCCAAGAAAATGCCATGTCAGATAGCCCAATTTTACCGATGGACAAGGTAGTCACTGCATTTTACATGCGTATGACTGTGTCAGAGAAACCCGGTGTGCTCGCACAAATCACACAAATTCTGGGTGACGCAGGTATTAGTATCGAAGCCATTCGACAGCAAACTCACGTGTCTTCTCAGGTGCCTGTGATCATCCTCACTCGTCCAGTTGCCGAAGGGCATATGAATGATGCCATTAAGGCCATTGAAGCTTTGCAAGATGTTAGCGGTGAAGTGGCTCGAATTCGAGTAGAAAACTTAGACGGGTAGGAATCAATATGCGCTATATCAGTACCCGTGGTCAGGCTCCCAGCCTTGGTTTTGAGGATGTTTTGCTGACTGGTTTGGCCAGTGATGGCGGCTTATATGTGCCCGAAACCCTGCCCCAGTTTAGCCACCAAGAAATTACTTCTTGGGCTAAACTTAACTATGCAGACTTGGCTCATAAGATATTGTTGCCCTTTGTTGAAGATGATATTAGCAGTAGCGAACTTAAAATAATGGTGGATGAAACCTATGCGGGTTTTAATCATAAGGCCATAGCCCCTCTAGTTCAGTTAGACCACAATGAGTGGGTACTTGAATTATTTCACGGTCCTACTCTGGCATTTAAAGACTTTGCTTTACAGTTGTTGGGGCGGCTCATGGATAACGCTTTAGTTAAGCGTGACCAAAATTTAGTTATTATGGGCGCTACCTCAGGTGATACAGGCTCTGCCGCCATTGAGGGATGTCGGCATAGTGAACGGGTAAAGATGTTTATTCTTCATCCTCATGAGCGGGTATCGGAGGTCCAACGCCGTCAGATGACGACTATTTTAGGTGATAATATTCACAACATTGCCGTGCGCGGTAATTTTGATGATTGCCAACAGATGGTTAAACACAGCTTTTCTGATCAGGCGTTTTTGAAGGGCGGTCAATTAGGCGCAGTAAACTCGATTAACTGGGCGCGTATCATGGCTCAAATTGTGTATTACTTTTATGCAGCTGTTGCCCTAGGAGGCCCACATCGCCCCGTATCTTTCAGTGTGCCTACGGGTAACTTTGGTGACATTTATGCGGGTTATTTAGCTAAGAATATGGGACTACCCATTGCACAGCTCATTGTTGCAACTAACCAAAACGATATTTTGCACCGTTGTATCAGCGCTAATCAATACCAAAAAAAGGGACTCGTGCAAACCTTAACGCCAAGTATGGATATCATGGTGTCTAGTAATTTTGAACGCCTCTTATTTGATTTATATGACCGAGATGGGGCAGCCCTAGCTGAGCTAATCAGCAGCCTTAATAATGGCACAACTAACAGCTTAGAGCCTCAGCGCTGGGAAAAAGCTCGGCAACTATTTAGTAGTCATTGCGTCAATGATGATAAAACCTGTGATGTGATTAGGCAAACTGTGCACCAGCACAACTACTTGCTTGACCCTCACACGGCCATTGGCTTAGAAGCTGGGCGGGTGTGTAATCAGCACCTAGAAGTGCCGATGGTTACTTTGGCTACTGCTCATCCAGTAAAATTCCCAGATGCAGTTGTTAAGGCAAAGCAGGCAGTGCCGCCGCTCCCTGAACACTTAACTGACTTGATGCAGCGTCCAGAACGTTGTCAGGTGCTGGATAACGACTTGACTAAGGTGCAGCAATACATGACGAGTCAGCTTTAAGGGTGCCGCGCTGATGTCTGTCCGCTTGCGTTTAGGCAGTTCCAATGCGGCCCTAGAAGCGTCTTTTGATCCCTTGGTGGCGCGAGTGCTTGCGCACCGTGGAATTAGTCATCCCGCGCAGGTCAATTACCAACTCAAACAGCTCTTGCCGTATCATCAGCTAAAAGGCATCGACACCGCTGTAGCCTTATTGGTAGATGCGTTAGAAACTCAACAACATATTGTTATAGTTGGTGATTTTGACTGTGATGGGGCAACAAGTACCAGCCTTGCCATATTGGCTTTGGGCGCTATGGGCGCTAAAAATGTAAGCTATCTTGTGCCTAATCGGTTCGATTTTGGCTATGGGCTCAGTACGGCCTTGGTGGATTATGCAAAAGCCAGTGAGCCCGATTTAATTGTCACCGTAGATAATGGCATCGCTAGCCATGCTGGTGTGCAGCGGGCCCATGAACTGGGTATCAAGGTATTAGTCACCGACCATCACTTAGCCGCAGAAACATTGCCCCAAGCTGATGCCATCGTGAACCCCAACCAACCTGGCTGTGAGTTTCCTTTTAAGTCGACTGCTGGGGTGGGGGTGATCTTTTATGTGATGTCAGCCTTAAGACGGCAACTACAAGTTCAAGGCTGGTTTGACCAGCAACAAATCTCAGCACCTAATATGGCGCAGTATTTAGACTTAGTGGCCCTAGGCACTGTGGCAGATCTTGTGCCAATGGAACACAATAATCGTATCTTGGTGGCTCAAGGTGTGGCGCGTATTCGAGCTGGTAAAGCTCGGCCTGGTTTGTTAGCGCTGTTAAGCATAGCCAAACGTCAGCATCACAATCTACAAGCCTCTGATCTTGGGTTTAGCGTAGGTCCACGGCTCAACGCTGCGGGCCGGTTGGATGATATGAGCTTAGGCATTGAATGTTTGTTGAGTGACAATGAGCAAATCGCGACTCAGCTAGCCCAAGAATTGGATGAACTTAACGCCCAAAGGCGCCATATAGAAGCCGATATGCAGCAACAGGCGAGTAATATACTAGCCCTTCTTGAAACTAGCCAAGATAATCAAATGCCCAAATGTGTGTGCTTGTATCATCCTGATTGGCATCAAGGTGTGGTGGGCATTGTTGCGTCGCGAATCAAAGAAAAGTGGCATCGCCCAGCGTTAGTGTTTGCCAAAGGTGATGCTGACATTCTTAAGGGATCTTGCCGCAGTATTGCTGGGTTCCATGTTCGTGACGCTCTTGCAGCAGTGGATGCTCAGCACCCAGGTCTAATTATTAAATTTGGTGGCCACGCGATGGCTGCAGGGTTAAGTATTCAGGCTGAACATTTAGACACCTTCAAAGACGCACTTAATACTTATGCACAAGAACACCTTGATGACAGCTTGTTGGCCCAAGAGTGGCGTTCAGATGGAGAGTTAAGTGCACAGCAGTTGCAGCTGAATCAAGCTTTCGTTTTACAGCAGGCTGGGCCATGGGGACAAGGTTTTGAAGAACCCACCTTTCATGGACGCTTTATGTTGGTGCAACAGCGGGTGGTGGGAGAAAAGCATTTAAAACTGGTTTTAGCACACCCCCAAACGGGCGAACTTGTTGATGCCATTCAGTTTAATATTGATACGGCGCTTTGGCCCCATACCTGTGAACAAGCAGATTTAGTCTATCGTTTGGATATCAATGAATTCCGTGGCCGTCAGAGCTTGCAACTCATGGTGCAACATATGACGCCAGTGCTTGCTGTGGATTAAGACTCTAATGACTCACTGCTCGGTTCTGCACAGTCGAAGTGTCCGGCCCTGTGGTTTAAATTAAATCAGTTTGTGGCGCTTGGGGTTCAACAAAGTTTAGTTCAAGATTAACATCACCTTGTGCCTTCATCTGTTTGCGCTCTAACATGCGCTGATATCGGCGGGCGCACAATTTCATCACTTGAAGCTGCTCGCCAGTGCTCATAGTATGCCAACCAAAACGCTCATCCCGTGAGCGCATGCAACCTTTGCAGTAACCTTTGGGACTGTTTTCACACACACCTATACAGGGGCTGGGCGCTTCAAATAATTCAGTCTGTTCCATGGCGCGCAATATATCATTTTATAGGGTTAAAGTCCCTATACTCTGTGTAATCTAAGCCCACATCTATGGCAAGGTAATGGTCGTAATCATGGGCAAGTGATCTGAAATATGCCACGTGTTTTGCTGTATGACTTGGGAGTTAGCGACCTGAATGTGGTCGCTATAGACAAAGTAATCAATAGTGCGATCAGGGGCAGCAAAGTCGCTACCATTAGGAAAGTGGGTAAACCAACTGCTGGCGTCTGGCCCGTTAGTCTGCGTGATGGATGGAATGACGTTAAACTCGTCATAAATACGAGTCAATTCACTCTCTGGTTGGTAAGAAGCGCGAGCTTTGGCACCCAAGTTTTCATACTGGCCAGGTGGAAGTAAATTAAAATCGCCCGCAATGACCCAAGCCTCACCGTTTTCGTTTTTGCTATGCAAGAGTTGCTGTAAATAATCTACCTGCTGTTGCATGGTGTCTGAACCTTGAGCAAACGCATCAAAGTGAGTGTTCATTAATGTAAGCTTACTACCCCCGGTGACAGGTAAACTGATTTCTTGAATGGCGCGGCGAAAGTTAAACTGATCCGTCACTATATCAGCCTTGATGCTGGGTAACTGGTGGCGTAATGCATCCCCCAGTTTGTACTTGGAAATTACCCCAAGTTTCATGCCCACTGAACCCATAATTTGTGGTAGGGGTACAAAGCTTGCCTGCCAATAAAAAGCCTCACTATAGTTGTTATACTCAGCAGGTAGCAGGGCGAGTAGGCGCTTTAGTTGGTCTTCATAATCCGTGCGCTTAGCATTGTCATGCAGTTCTTGAAGTAGAATAACGTCTGGATCTTGTTCAATAATTAGCTGTGCAACTTGTTTAAATGTTTGCTCTATGTCAGTTCTTTTGGCACGTATATCAGGACCATCACCATTGATACTGTCATACCAAAACTCATAATTCTTGCCCGACATATATTGCACATTCCAACTCAGTATTTTTACTTGTTGGCCTGATTTTAAAGTTGCCACAGCCGCCTGATTAACCACGACTTCGGCTTGTAATGCAGGTGGGTGAAAGGTAATGCTCCAAATCAATAAAGCCAGCATTGCCGCTAAAAAAAAGAGTCGGATAGCTGTCCATTTAACGCTTTTTATTAAAAATTTGAGCATTTTTTAATCTCTACATTTGATGTCGATCTGGTTCTTTAACAGTGTACTTGTATGCATGGCTGTGCGTCCAGTTTGGTGATAATTGACATTGTTATTTAATCGGGTACACTCTTTTCTTGAACGATCATTCGATAAAACATTGTTAACTATTTCTAGCTTAATCTATTTCCAGCTTAACCTTATGCAACACACGCACCTATACATCAACGGCACCCACCAGCGGGCCACCTCCAATGAAACCTTTATTAGTACCAATCCAGCGTTGGGTCAGCCCCTAGGCATTATAGATCAAGCCAGCCAAAAAGATGTCAATGAAGCGGTGCAATCATCCCAAGCAGGCTTTCTTGTTTGGTCTGCAATGGCGCCCGTTGAACGTGCTCGTATTTTGCAACAGGCAGCTCGCCTCTTGCGTGAACGCAATGATAAATTGGCAGAATTAGAGGTATTAGACACGGGCAAACCACTGCAAGAAGCTAATTGCGTCGATATAATGTCGGGAGCAGACGTGATTGAATATTACGCTGGCCTGATAAGCGGCTTGCAGGGCACGCAACAAGATTTGGGCAGGCAGGCTTTTTTTATGTCTCGCCGAGAACCATTAGGTGTGTGTGCAGGCATCGGGGCGTGGAATTATCCCATTCAAATTGCCTGTTGGAAGTCAGCACCCTGCTTAGCAGCAGGTAATGCAATGGTTTTTAAGCCGTCAGAAGAAACCCCTTTAAGCGTTATGAAACTGGCTGAAATATTTACTGAAGCAGGGGTTCCTAACGGGGTCTTTAATGTCGTACAAGGTGACTACCGAGTGGGCCAAATGCTGACTGCTCATCAAGATATTGCTAAGGTGTCCTTTACTGGAGAGTGTGGTACTGGCAAAAAAATAATGGCAGACTCCGCTGCTAACCTAAAACACATCACCATGGAATTAGGTGGCAAGTCGCCTATGTTAGTGTTTGATGATGCCAAACTAGACAACGCTGTAGCGGGGGCGATGCTCGCTAACTTTTATACCCAAGGTGAAGTGTGCACCAATGGGACTCGAGTGTTTGTTCAGGCAGGGGTTTATGACGAATTTGTTGCTAAAGTTGCTACACGTGCCAATGCTATAAAACTGGGTGATCCACTTGATTTAGAGACTCAAATGGGAGCCTTGATCAGTGCTCAACACCTAGAAAAAGTTTTGGGTTATATTGAAGGAGCCAAGCAAACGAGTGCGCGATTAGTGTGTGGTGGTCAACGTCATACCTCAGTGGCGACCAAGGATGGCTACTTCGTTGAACCAACCATATTTGCAGATTGCACTGATGACATGGTGCACGTGCAAGAAGAAATATTTGGCCCCGTCATGTCTATTTTGAAATTCACGGACGAAGATGAAGTGATTGCCCGCGCCAATGACACAGAATTTGGACTAGCAGCAGGCGTATTTAGCCAAGACATCAGCCGAGCCCACCGAGTGATCAACCAAATGCAAGCAGGTATATGTTGGATCAATAGTTGGGGTGATTCACCTGCAGAAATGCCCGTAGGCGGTTACAAGCAATCAGGCATTGGCAGAGAGAATGGTCCTGAGACCCTGCACCATTATACGCAAGTGAAAAGTGTGTTTGTGCGCTTAGACGATTTAGAATCTCCCTATTAAAGCAGGTTTGTAAAGCAGGTTTGTAAAGCAGGTTTGAAAATGACACAGAAATACGATTACATCATTGTTGGCGCCGGTTCTGCGGGTTGTGTATTGGCCAATAGACTGAGCCAAAGTGGCGCACATCAAGTGCTCTTATTAGAAACAGGTGGCACTGATAAAAGTATATTTATTCAAATGCCAACCGCCTTATCTTATCCGATGAACACGGAAAAATACGCTTGGCAATTTCACAGTGAGGCCGAATCTGGTCTTGATGGTCGAGCCATGCACTGTCCTCGAGGCAAAGTTTTGGGTGGTTCCTCATCTATTAATGGCATGGTTTATGTGCGTGGCCATGCCATGGATTATGAGCAATGGCAAGAACAAGGTGCAGTGGGCTGGAATTATGCTGACTGCTTACCTTATTTTAAACAAGCCGAAACCTGGCAAGGTGGAGAAGACGAATACCGTGGTGGGAGTGGACCAGTGGGCACCTGTGGTGGTAATAATATGCGCCTTAATCCCCTCTACAAAGCCTTTATTGATGCGGGCCAAGAAGCAGGTTACCCCTACACCAAAGATTTTAACGGAGAGCAGCAAGAAGGGTTTGGCGCCATGCATATGACCGTCAAGAACGGTGTAAGGTCCAGTACTAGTAATGCCCATTTACGCAAAGCACTCAAACGGTCTAACCTTACTTTGCTAAAAAAAGTGACGGCCCAAAAGGTGCTGTTTAACGGTAAGCAGGCCACGGGCATAGAATACCTTCAAGGTGGACAAATTAAGCAAGTGCATGCCAACACCGAAGTGATACTTAGCGCAGGTTCTGTAGGCTCGCCCCATTTACTGCAACTCTCAGGAATTGGCCCCGCCCAAGTATTAGCGGATGCTCAGGTGCCCTTAGTACATGATTTACCCGGCGTTGGTGAAAATCTGCAGGATCACTTAGAAGTTTATTTTCAATATCGATGTAAACAGCCCATCAGCCTTAACAGCAAACTTGACTACTTTAATATGGGCTTAATAGGAGCCCGCTGGCTGCTCACTAAAACGGGATTAGGAGCAACCAACCACTTTGAATCCTGTGGCTTTATTCGCTCAAGAGCTGGGCTCAAATGGCCTAATATCCAGTACCATTTTCTACCAGCAGCGATGCGTTATGACGGCAACGCTGCCTTTGATGGCCATGGCTATCAAGTGCACGTGGGGCCAAATAAGCCCAGTAGTCGTGGCCATATCCGCATCGTGTCTAACCAAGCTAGTGACGCACCTAAAATAACCTTTAATTACATTACGACCGAGCAAGATAAACAAGATTGGCGAGATTGTATTCGGTTGACCCGAGAGTTGCTAAATCAGCCCTCACTTGACCCTTTTAAAGGAGAAGAAATTCAGCCTGGCGCTAAAGTTCAAACTGATGATGAGATCGATGCTTGGGTTAAAACCAATGTGGAAAGTGCTTACCATCCATCATGCACCTGTAAAATGGGTGCAGATGATGACGTTTTGGCAGTGCTCGACAATGAGTGTAAAGTCCGTGGTGTCAGTGGCCTAAGGGTAGTCGATTCCTCCATTTTCCCTGTCATTACTAATGGTAACTTAAACGCACCCACCATCATGGTCGCAGAGAAAGCGGCTGATTTAATCTTAGGTAAAACACCTCTAGCACCCACCAACGCAAAAGTTTGGATTGCCGATCAATGGCATGAAAAACAGCGCACAGGCATTCCTTTGCGGGCCCTAGACTCCGCCTAGGACTGCTAGTCTGAGCGGGCCATAAACCGGTGGATAAATCACGACAGAGCGGGGTGATTGTATTACACTAAGCCAGTGTATTTATTCAAAGAGCTAGTGACTGCGCTATGGTTCATCAAGACTTATCTATTATTATTCCCGCTAAAGCGAGCGGCGAATTTATTGTAAAGAAGGTCGGTGTGTTGCTGGACTATTTGCAGCAGCATTGGCATGGTCTGTTTGAAGTGGTGGTTTGTATCAATGGCGAACTCACTGAAGTAGAGGCGACTCACGCCTTGTTACTGACTCATTTTAAAGATGAGTCGCGCATTGTGTTGCATCAGCACTTGGCGCCAGCAGGCAAGGGTGCAGCCTTACAATCTGCTTTTTTGTCGACGCAGTATAAGTTAATAGCCTTTATCGATGCAGATCTACCTTTTAATTTGGTGTTTTTGACCGACGCTGAAGAAGTCATAAAAAGTGGATCAAGTTTAGTAGTGGGCAATCGCCGACTACCCACGAGTCGGGTACATTTACCCACAGGACTTTTACCATCGCTATTTAAACGGCATCTTTTTGGTCTGCTCTACAATCGGGCTGTAAGACTTTTATTTGGTATCAATCAATCGGACACCCAGTGTGGCATCAAACTCATGACCCGTGAATTTGCCACCAAGTTGTTTTGTCATTTGACGTGTCATGGCTTTTCTTATGATGTAGAAATGTTTCTATTGGCCCAAGGTCACAATGACAAAGTGTCCTCGATACCTGTGACTTTGCTCCATGATAACGCTCAGTCGACCCTAAGTTTAAGTCGTGAACTGATTCTATCAGCTACGTCTTTAGCGCATCTCAAATACAAAAAGCTACGAGGTGAATATCAACCACGACCTGCTTTAAGTCAAGGCCAAAATAAGTTACTACAAATCACCTCTGATGATTGGGGAATATCACCTGCTGTGAACGAAGGCATGCTCAGGTTGGCGCAAGCTGGAATCATAAAACGGGTGTCTATTATGGCCAATAGTCTGCATAAAGATTATCTACTTGATGAGTTAAAGGCCGTGCCTCAAATTCAGTTAGGCTTGCACTTTAACGTCACCAATGGCCCACTGTTAGGACAAAAAACAGGCCAACATCAACTTGATGGACTCGCCCAAACCCGACCTTTGTTGCATTTAATTAAGCAAAGTTGGTTTGGGTGTCACTCCCTTTCGATGGTGTTACTTAAAGATATCGAAGTGGAATTTACCCTCCAAGTGAAGATGTTGCAGGAGCAGGGTGTGACCTTGAGCTATTTTGACTCCCATCACCATGTTCACTTATTGCCAGGCGTGATCGATCAAATCGCACCGCAAGCTAAAAACTTAGGCTTAGGCCATACCCGATTGGTACTTGATTGGACTTTGTTGGGTAAACCTCAGTTCCTGTTGTGCTGGTTTTCCCTTCGAGCTAAGGGCGCTGTAAAACGTGCAGGTTTATCTTACCTGCCATTTAAATACCCAGGGCGTAAGCAGTTTATTTTCCGTAACCGATGGCAACGGCAGTTAGCTAATGTCGTTGAACCAACGGAAATCATTTGTCATCCAGCCACCCAAGGTGATTTAACACGACTACCAGATGAATACACAGACCATTATAATGGTGCGCGAGTGGATGAGTTTTGGGCTTTATATAATTTAAGTCGTTAGCCAAAATTAACAACCGTTGCTTACAAAGGGCTGAATCTAAAAATAGGTAAACTGCAAAGCTTTACCTAAGATGGCTGCTGAAAGTCATTGTTATGATCAACTAATCGACGCAGTGGGTTACCTAGGGTTGAGAGGTAAGTTTTTTAAGTACAAGGATAAGTAATCCGTGATCACCTGACGAGCAAGGCTTGGATCAATGCCTTTTGGGTTGAGGGCAGTGCGCAACCAAATGCCATCAATCAGGGCCGCTATGCTAGTCGCTACCATCTGTGCTTCGTGACGGGGCATGCAGCGCTTTAATTCAAAAGTTAGGTAAGACAGAAGGCGTTTCTCATTGACCCGCTGTAAGCGATTGAGTGTGGGGTCATGCATGGCTTGAGCCCAAAACGCTAGCCAAGTCTTAACCACCGCTTCATCTTGTTGATTAGAACTAAAATTTTCTACTACAATCGCTTCGATGCGTGCTACCAGATCGTCCTTAGGCACTTTGACCAAACGCTGGTTAATACCTGTCGCAAGGTCTTTCAATATGCTGCGCATAGTCGCTTCTACAAGACCACTTTTACCACCAAAATAGTGATTGATGATACTGGGAGAAATTCCAGCTTGCTGCCCGATTCTGGCCACTGATGCATTGAGGAATCCCACTTGATTGATGACTTCCATAGTCGCACGAATGAGTTGTGGGCGTCTAATTTCTGGCATTCCAACTTTGGGCATAACGAAGACCTATCGCTGATTAAGCTAGTGTGCTACAGATTTTGAAAACACTTGCATAATGATGACGCCTGCTAAAATAAAGCTCACTCCTATGAACGCAGGAGCATCCAGCCTTTCTTGAAATACAAAGTGACCTACAATTGAAATAAATACAATACCTAAACCCGACCACACGGCATAAGTAATGCCAACAGGTATGACTTTAAGCGTGATTGAAAGTAGATAAAATGCCACCCCAAAACCAACAAACACGATAATGGATGGAATGACTTTGGTGAAACCTTCAGAATATTTAATCGCAGAGGTGCCAATCACTTCACTCACTACCGCCGCAAGCAGTAATAGCCAACTTTTCATTACTAATCCTTGAATCTGCACAGTTTGACGAAATTCACTTTACCTGATGCGGGGTCACCGCGCGAGACAATTAGCGATTGTCTACAGATTTTTCTAAGGCTAAATAATGATCGATACCTAAGATACGATCTTGAGCATGGTGATTGACATAAATTACAGAGGTTTCTTTAGCCCCACAGATCTTTTCGATCAAGGCTAATACGAGTTGGCGGTTGATGTCGTCTAGGCCCAAGCAAGGTTCATCTAAAATTAATAACGGGGGGTGCTTTACCATCGCTCTAGCAATGAGGAGCAGGCGTTGGTCACCGTAAGATAGCTTATTAAATGGCTCATCACCACGCTTGTGCATACCTAATAAAGCCAGCCACTGATCTGCAATATGCTTTTGTCGGTCACTACTTTTGCTGTACAAGCCAATCGAATCGTAAAAACCAGAGATGATCACATTGCGCAAACTAGTGCCCACTCGATACTCCCATTGCAATGCAGTGGAGACGTAACCGATGTGTTGTTTGATCTGCCAAATACTCTCACCATGCCCCCGCTGGTAACCAAATACAAAAATATCATTGGAGTAACATTGGGGATGATCACCCGTAATGAGGGACAAAAGGGCAGTTTTACCACTGCCATTAGGCCCACTCAATTGCCAGTGTTGGTTGGGCTCAATGGTCCAATTGAGGTCCTTAATCAACACCATTTCAGAGTGTTTAATACTGATATTGGTTAGTTTTACTAGAGGCTGTTGAGGAATTAACTCTGTGGCAGCCTTGTCTGTATCTGCCGCAGGTACTTGCATGTCTGTCGTTTTAAGATGCAGTAGCTGGTATAGCTCAGCGAAAGCTTGTGCGTCATCACGTTTCACTTGATGGCGCAGTTCACCTTGTTCCATGTAGGCAATATGGCTGATAAAATTTGGTATTTCGTCAAAACGATTGAGCACCATGACCACGGGCGTGTGCTGCACGACCTCTGCTAGGTGGTCTTGCAACATGACGTGGGCTCCGCGATCAAGGCCATCAAAGGGTTCGTCTAAGACCAATAAATCAGCATGACAAGACAAGGCCCTAACGAGCATAACTTTACGTGATTCACCGGTAGATAACTTTCGAAAGGCCCGTTCGAGGATATAATTTAGCTCAAATTTTTCAATCAGACTTTTTGCTATCAGCGGGTCTACGTCATCTGTAAAGATGATTTCAGACACGGGTGTTCCGAGACTAATAACGTCGAGAATATCGGCGTCATCCTTTTTGAGTTCGGCTTGAATGAGTTCGGCTTGAGCTTCGAAGGAGACCCAACCAATCGTCACTGGCGTGCCCTCAGTGTGACCCGCCAGAATATCCCCATAGCCAACTAACACGGCAGCGAGGGCAGACTTACCAGCGCCATTAGCGCCGGTAATTAACCAATGCTGATGCTGCTCGATTTGCCAATTAATGTGTTTAAGTTGAAAACCTTCATCAAACTCTACGGACAAATCGTGCAGCTTTAACATAAAAGATCTCGCTTAGATGATCTTCTTCATATCAGCCATGTGGCCACGCAATGTGGCGCCTATGGCTTCTACAGGGTGACTCCGAAGGGCATGGTTGACTTCAATTAGGCGCGCATTATCCACACCATTGTCATCACCACTAAGGCCACGCCCAATGACGTCTGTATCAATGTCCTGCATGAAATCATTCAATAATGGTAAGCACGCATGGTTGTATAGGTAACAGCCATATTCTGCAGTATCAGAAATAGTGGCATTCATTTCATACAACTTTTTACGGGCGATGGTGTTAGCGATTAGTGGTGTTTCATGCAAGGATTCGTAGTAAGCAGAGTCTGCAATAATGCCTGCAGCAGTCATGGTTTCAAAGGCGAGTTCTACGCCAGCCTTAACCATCGCAACCATGAGGATGCCATGGTCAAAGTACTCTTGCTCTGAAATTTCCATCTCACCCGCGGGGGTTTTTTCAAAAGCCGTTTGTCCTGTTTCTGCACGCCAGCCAAGCAGGTTAACATCATCGTTAGCCCAGTCGGCCATCATAGTGCTAGAAAAAGTACCATTGATGATATCGTCTTGGTGTTTGTTGTAGAGGGGGCGCATGATGTCTTTTAAGGTTTCAGAAAGATCGAAGGCTTTGATCTTCGCAGGGTTAGATAGGCGATCTAGCATGTTGGTTACGCCACCATATTTTAGTGCTTCAGTAATGGTTTCCCAACCGTACTGGATGAGCTTTGAGGCATAAGCGGGGTCAACACCCTTGTCGATCATTTTGTCAAAGCATAATAAAGAGCCTGTTTGAAGCATGCCACAAAGAATGGTTTGTTCACCCATTAGGTCAGATTTTACTTCAGCGATAAAGGAAGACATTAAGACACCAGCCTTGTGGCCACCCGTGCCTACTGCGTAGGCTTTGGCTAAGGCTAAACCTTGGCCTTGGGGATCATTATCCTCGTGCACAGCAATCAAAGTAGGTACGCCAAAACCGCGGACATATTCAGCTCGCACTTCGGAACCTGGACATTTAGGAGCAACCATGATGACCGTTAGATCGTCACGAATTTGCATGCCTTCTTCAACGATATTAAAGCCGTGAGAGTATGACAAGCATGCACCTTGCTTCATGAGGGGCATTACTGCTGTGACTACAGGGGTATGTTGCTTGTCTGGTGTTAGGTTAAGCACCACGTCTGCTGTCGGAATAAGTTCTTCATAAGTGCCAACAGTAAAACCATTTTCACTGGCATTTTTAAACGACTGACGTTTTTCGTCAATAGCCGATTGGCGCAGCGTATAAGACACGTCTAAACCACTATCACGCAGGTTTAAACCTTGGTTAAGGCCCTGAGCTCCGCAGCCAATAATGACCATTTTTTTGCCTTTGAGTGCATCGACACCTTCGGTAAATTCGTTCATGTGCATAAAACGGCACTTGGCCAACTGTTCAAGCTGCTCGCGCAGAGGCAAGGTATTAAAATAATTATTAGACATGGGGTCACCCTGTGTTTTAAATTCAATAATTTGGAGTCTGGTAAAACTAAGACGATGATACCCTTTGTTGGTGTTTTCGTAAATTGATATATATGCCACATTGTGAGCCATATTTAGCAATATAAGGTTAAATCTATGCTAAAGTTTGGCACATGGACATTAAGCACCTGAAACATTTCTTGGCCTTGGCAGAGCAATTGCACTTTGGTAAAGCCAGCGCTGCCTGCCACATTAGTCTGTCTGCTTTATCTCGTAATATCAGGCAATTAGAACAGCAGTTAGGAGCACCATTATTTAACCGAGATAACCGTAGTGTGCAACTCACACCTGAAGGTCAAACCTTTGTCAGCTATGCTCGCTCAGCAGTCAGTGAGTGGCACACGATCCGTAATCAAGTACAAGATGCTCAAGGGCAGTTGCAAGGTGAAGTGAGTTTATATTGCTCTGTGACTGCGGTGTATAGTTTGTTGTTTGATTTATTTCAACGCTTGCGTGAGGATCATCCCAATATTGAAATTAAATTGCATACGGGAGACTCAGATCAAGGTATCGCCCATGTAATCTCTGGTGAAGAGGATCTTGCCATCGCGGCTAGGCCAAAAAATCTGCCGAGGGAGCTGGCATTTAAACCCATGACCATCTCTCCATTAGTATTTATAGCAGCCAAAGACCAAAGTACTTTAGAGCAACCTTTTGTGGTGCCAGCAAACCCAAAAGACTGGTCTCAAATGCCTATGATTTTGGCAGAAGGCGGCTTATCTCGTCAGCGCACAGATGCATGGTTTAGAAGTATTGATGTGGCTCCTAAAATATATGCTCAAGTGGCGGGTAATGAGGCCATTGTGATTATGGTTAGCCTGGGTTTAGGTATTGGTGTGGTACCAAAAATAGTGTTAGATAACAGCCCCACCATCAACAGAATTCAAATATTAGATGTAAAGCCCGAACTTGAAGCCTATGATGTAGGTTTGTTTGCCCTCAAGAAAAACCTGAAAAAACCCTTACTGAGTGCCTTATGGCAGCTAGTGTCATAGGGCTCAAATTAATGGAGAGTAAAAATGTCCAGTAGTCAGGACCAAAGTCTAATTAATAAAGTGTTTTCAAGTGATAACACGGCTGGTGCGTCTCCTGCAGTATTGCAAGCGATGATGGATGCAGGCGCGGGCATTCAAGCACCCTATGGTATGGACCGTCATAGTGAGCAGGTGGAGCAGGCACTGGCAGATATTTTTGAGTGTCCAGTAAGCGTATTTTTTGTGGCCACAGGCACTGCTGCCAACGCTTTAGCATTAAGTGTGTATACCCCGCCTTGGGGCGCAGTGCTTTGCCACCAAGAGAGTCATATTAATGTGGACGAATGTGGCGCACCAGAATTTTTTACCCATGGCGCCAAGTTAGTATTTGTGGAGGGCGATGACAGTAAAATTTCTCCCAAAGTATTAGCCACTATGGCGGCACCTAATACGGCTGATGCTCATTCGGTACAAACGTCTGTGGTTAGTGTGACTCAAACCACTGAGACAGGCAGTATTTATAGCTTAAACGAATTGTCTGAGATAGGCCGCATCTGTAAAGAAAATGGCTTGAAATTCCATATGGATGGGGCTCGTTTTGCCAATGCGTTGGTGGCCTTGGACTGCTCTCCTGCAGCCATGACATGGCAAGCAGGTGTTGATGTGTTGTCTTTTGGTACCACCAAAAACGGCACGTTAGCAGCCGAAGCGATTGTGCTATTCGATCAAACTTCAGCTCAAGAAATGATATGGAGACGCAAGCGGTCAGGCCATTTAGTGTCTAAAATGAGGTTAATCTCGGCCCAAATAGGAGCTTATCTCAAGCAAGATTTATGGCTTGATAACGCCCGTCATGCCAACGCTATGGCTTTGCGACTAGACCAGGGTCTACGGGTTATAGACGGCATAGATATACAAGGCGACACACGCTCTAATATGTTCTTTTGTCACATGCCAAGTGCCATGATTAAAGATCTGCTTGCGCAAGGCTTTTATTTTTATAGTGACCGGTGGGGTAAAAATATTGTGCGCCTAGTCACCAATTTCTCAACGCGAGAAGTTGATGTAGACCATTTCATTGCGGCCGCTAAGGCGTTGGCTGAGGCTGGCTAAAGGATGTAAAAGGTTTATCCAAGGGTAAGCACCATAGGGCAATCAAGGGATGGTCTAAGGATTTCATACCGTGCATGACATTGCTGGGGTTATACACCAATCCGCCCAAACCAGGAGTGTGCCAAGCGCCTTGATCTTGACGCCATCGGCCATGGCCTAAAACGAGGTAAAGTTCCTCTGGATCGTGCTGGTGGTCAGGGTAAACGATATTGGGGCGCATTAGGGTGACACCCACAATGATGTCATGCCGAACTTCTAATCCTTGTGGACCTATGATCTGAGCGTTGCAATGGCCTGCCATAAAGTCTGAATTATTGGCTACAGATCTTTGGTACCAGGGTAAAAATTGAGCTAAAGAGGAGACATTGCGCACGATACTCTGGCAGTGTTTAGGTAAGGCTGCGTTAATGACTCCATTAACTTGCTCTAGTTGCTGCAACACATCAGCTAAGGGATTTGTCTGGTGAGCTTGTAAATCTAGCTCTCCCAGCGTTTGCAGTCGCTCATTCACTTTGCCTAAGGTGAGTTGACACTGATCACTCATAGTATCGTTGGGTGTGAGTAAAGCCCCTAAATGCTGACGTAGGCTGGCCACTATGGGTTGAATGTTTTGGGATTGATTCATTTGCTTATTTTGCAGCTGCCATGGGTTGATAGACCCCATCATAACCTTTTTGGAACTCTGTGTAGAAGTCCTTCTCAAAGGGCAATAGAGTGTTTAATAATAATTATGGTCACCTCTTTGATCGCCCTCAAGGCCATAAAGTTAGAAGCTTTGCATTGAATTGAAATGAAATGAAAGTTCTTCTCTGATGACTAAACTTGTACAGACTTGATCAAACTGTTAGTTTCAGTGCCCTAACCATTTCGACTAGCCTTAGCGACAATAAACACTTATGAATCTTCCAAACGAATCTGTCTTTGCCACTGTCCCAAGCATCATGTCGGGGGTGCGATTGATGGGTCATGGTGGCTTAGATCAGTTGGTATACAGTCATGATATTGCTACACCTCAACCTAAAGCCAATGAGGTTTTACTCAAAGTGCTGGCCGCAGGGGTTAATAATACTGATATCAATACCCGCATTGGTTGGTATTCCAAGCAAGTTACAGGTGATACTAATACAGGAGCAGATGAAGGATACCAAGACCTTGATACTGCTTCTGCTTCATGGTCTGGTGACGCTTTAAAGCTGCCTTTGATTCAAGGCGCTGATGTATGTGGTGAGATCATTGCCGTGGGAACGGGTGTAAGTTCTGATCGCATCGGTGATCGCGCGCTAGTGCGCACGATGCAACAACACCCCTCCAAGCCATATGAATGCCTGACCTTTGGTTCTGAATACCATGGTGGTTTTGCACAATACACCTGTGCTTTGAGTGACGAGGCATACACGGTTCACTCGCCCTGGAGTGATGCAGATCTAGCTTCAATTCCCTGTGCTTATTCTACTGCTGAAAACCTACTCCATAGAGCAGATTTAAAGTCTGGAGAGCGTGTATTGATCACTGGAGCATCTGGGGGCGTGGGTTCTGCTGCAGTACAGTTGGCTAAGCGCCGTGGTGCTTTTGTTATTGCGGTAGCCGGTGCGGCCAAACACGATGATGTAAGAGCCCTCGGAGCAGATCAACTCATTTCTAGGGGTACTGACCTAGTGGCTGCAGTCGGGGCTGAAGCTGTTGATCTAGTGGTTGATTTGGTGGCGGGCCCTGATTGGCCAATGCTACTTGACGTATTGCAACGTGGCGGTCGTTACGCCACCTCTGGTGCGATTGCTGGACCCATGGTTGAGCTCGATATTCGGACTTTATACCTAAAAGATCTCACTTTCTTGGGCTGTACTTATCAAGAAAAAATAGTCTTTACCAATTTAGTCGCATACATTGAAGCAGAAGAAATTAGGCCTGTGGTGGCTCAGACCTATGCACTAAAGCAAATCCATCAAGCTCAAACTGACTTTTTGAATAAGGCCTTTACTGGCAAACTGGTACTTATCCCTGAGTCTTAAGTGGTGTGGCTTAAAACCTTAGACTTGATGTCTAAAATAGGGCGCACCTCATGCCTGAGCCTGAGCTCCTCTGCGACTCAGGGCAATGCCACCAAGAATGAGCAACAAGCCTGCAAACATGGCAAGAGTAAATACCTCATCTAGTAGCACTACACCAAAGAAAACACTGAATATGGGCACTAAATAGCCTACTTGAGCAATAAAGGTATAGCCGTACTGGCGGATCAGATAGAAGCGCACTACAAAAGCTACTCCAGTGGGTAGAAGACCCAAATATATCAGAGCAATAATAGCTGAGTCAGGCACATTGGCAGCTTGGCTGAAAGGGCTATCTAGCCAGAGGCTGGCAGGTACAGTAATGAGACAAGCGCCGATTAATACCCCTGCAGACATCATGGCACTGCTTAACCCCTCGACTCGTTTCACCATGGCACCAGAAATGACGTAGGAGATAGCCGCCAAAATGATGGCCAACTGGGGTAATAAGTCGCCCACACCTGAGTCAAAAGTGTCGACACCAATGACACACAAGACACCAATAAATCCAAGCAAAAATCCAGCAGTTTTGTAACGCGTGATGTGTTCGTTACTGCTAGTAAAATGGGCAATAAGAATGGCAAATAGTGGTGACGTGGCCATGAAAATAGCCGCCCTACCTGAGTCTAATGATTGTTCGCCCCATGGGATTAAAAAAAATGGCAATGCACAATTAAAAAATCCAATTAATAACAAATTCAACCAAGTAGAGATCGATCGTGGTAGCCGCTCACCTTGCATCATGGCATAGGTCAACAACACTAAGGCGGCAATGAAAATGCGACCAGCAGCAACGCTCACAGGGCCAAAGCCTTCTAAAGCATATTTGATAGCTTGAAAAGACGAACCCCAAACCATGCCTTGCAAAGCCAGCAGTGTGTAGGCATGAAGACCTGCTATTTTCATTGTTATGAGTTCCTTAATGGTAGTGATGCAAAGCATCACCTATGATGACTTCGATGGCGCAGCTCCACTGCATCAATTGTTGATCTTGGTTGTGCCCCATCATCAGCTGTAAGCCCACAGGCAAGCCTTTATCATCTGAGCCACAAGGCAGAGTGGCGGCACATAGCTGCTGTAAATTAGCCACTTGGGTATTGCGCAAAGCTTTAAAATTGCGCTCCTTATATTGATCTATATTGTCTTGCACATGAGCTAAAGTTGGCGCGCTGATAGGGCAGGTGGGACACACTGCAAAATCTACCGTCTGTAATACAGCTTCTGCGGCTTGGTTAAATATTTGAATGAGGGCATTTTTTTCAGCAATTTTTTGTGGCGCTTGAGCTAAATCTTCATCAGTCAGGTGGGCAAAGCGCATTTTGGTGCTGGCTGCCAAATGATCAAACCAGTCTTTGCGTTGTTCCGTCTTGATGAAAGCAGGAAACTCTAGGGCGGATAAGCCACCTTCAAGAAATAACTGGTACGCCTCTTCTAAGCAGGGCCAGTCTAGGTTCACTAAAGTAGCTCCAGCCGCTTCGAGCTGTTTCACTGCAGCCATCACACAATCATCAATGCCCCCTTCACATACCTCAAATAAAGCCCCAATAATACCAATCCGAGTGCCTTGCATGGAATTTTTTGTGTTGGTGCAGCGCTTGATGAATACCTCTGGCTTAGCGCATGTGAGTGGATCAAGTACTGCAAATCCCCAGCATGCATTGGCAGCACTGAGGGCCAGTAAACCGGCTGTATCAACGCTGGGTGAAAGTGGCACAATGCCATCTTTTTCCCATCTTCCAGCACTTGTTTTGAGGCCAAAGGTGCCACAAAATGCGGCTGGAACCCTCACTGAGCCTGAGGTGTCAGAACCTAAAGCCAACTGACAAGCACCCATCCACAGGGAAACAGGTGCACCCGAACTAGAACCACCAGGCACCCGATGCTGTTGGGTATCAAATGGATTGACGGGCACAGGCCAGTGGGGATTTGTGCCCAGGCCGCCAAAGGCAAACTCTACGGTGTGGGTTTTGCCACACACATGAGCCCCAGCATCAGTTAAGCGCTTTACTAAGGTGCCTGACACGTTAAACTCTTGCAGCGGAAAAGGTGAACCTGCATAAGTTGCAAAGCCGGTTACGGCATACAGGTCTTTGACCGATACACATACACCTGCCAATAGTCCTTGGGGAGCCAGATCTGGCGCTTCACCTATTTCCCTGAAGGCTTGAAGTGTTTTTTCTTGTTGATGCAGGCGATTGTAGGCTTCATCGATAAGCGTTAAGGAAGACACTTTGTTGTCCAATACTAACTGGTGCATTCTGGCGATGCTTAAGGCTGGCTTCATAATCATGAATAGGTTACTTGCATCTGCTCAAACACCTGCTCTCGTTGCTCTAAGGTACGAATAGCATCTGGGCCCAAGCGCCGAGCATAAGCTGTGAGTATTGCTTCAATAAGCACCACCCACGCGGCTGTATTATTGCTAAAAAAGCTACCGCTTGTGGGGATGGTAAAGAGGCAGTTTGCATCATTACTTAAAGGTGCCCCATGGGTATCTGTGAACACCAAGGTAGGGATATTCATGGCCTTAGCTTGGCGACAACAGTCGACAACAATTCGGCTGTAGGGGTGGCTACCAAATACAATCACAAGATCATGTTTGTTCAATTGTGCCAAACCATGGGACACACCGTGGCCAGAATCTCCTAAAACCCCCACACCATCGCGCAACAAACCTAGGCAATAAGAAAAAAAAGTTGAAGTAGAGTAAAACTGACGCTGGGCAAAGGTGCGCACCTGACGAGCATTTTGTAAAAGTTCTAGGGCTTTTTGCCATTGTTCTGCTGACACTTGCGACATCATTTGTTGGATATTAGCAATTTCCTCTTGTGCAACTTGAACTAATAAATCAGTCTCTTGGCCCTGCGCTTGATGCGCTCGTTCGCTATAAAAGTGAGGTTCTGCCAAATGCTGACGGAAAATATTTTGTAAAGCATTGAACCCACGATAGCCTAGACGGGTGGCAAGGCGTGTTAGGGTTGATGCGCTGACCTCAAAGCTAGTGGCTAACTGATTAATTGAATTATGAGCTGCCGTGTCTGGGTTGTTTACTAAGGCGAGTAAGACAGAGTAGGAGCGCTGACCTAATTTAACAGGCCCTTTTTTTGACGCAATAGTGGTCATCAGCTCTCTTAATTCTTGCAAATTGGCTGCAGGGCGAATATTTTTCTGATGCATGCCTGACGATACTCCTAATGAAATTCCAGCGATGAGTATGGCTTATTATGCAGTTACAAAAAAGCAAATATTATTCCTTTTATCTTGCTATATGCAAAATTTATTGCATAATGGGCCACTCTCCACACCCGATAGCATGAGCTGTTGGGTCCGAGTAAATCATCTGCATAAGGAGTACTTTATGAAAACAATAAAAAATATTACCATTGGCGCCCTAGTTGTTGCGGCGCTTTCGGTAATTAGTTTAACAGCGCCCATAGCTCAAGCAGCTAATACCTTTATTTCTATTGGCACAGGCGGCCCCACAGGGGTTTATTTTGTGGTTGGCAACTCCATTTGTCGGATGGTGCACAAGGAAGCTGCTGAGGGCCGTAAGAGTGGTCGTAAGCACGGTATTCGTTGCGCAGCGCCCTCTACTGGAGGTTCTAACTACAATATTGGCCAGATTGGCGAAGGTGAGCTAGACTTTGGAGTAGCCCAATCTGATTGGCAATTCCACGCCTCTAACGGCAGTAGTAAATGGCAGGGTAAAAAGCAAAGTGACTTAAGAGCGGTAATGTCCGTTCACCCTGAACCTTTTCATATCATAGTGGGTAAGGATTCTGGTATTAACAGCTGGGCAGACTTAACTGGTAAGCGAGTCAATATTGGTAATCCAGGTTCAGGCCAAAGGGGTACCATGGAAGTGTTAATGGCAGCTCATGGCACCAAGGCGAGCGATTTTAAAATTGCCACTGAACTAACTTCCTCTGAGCAATCCAAAGCCTTGTGTGATGGAAAAATTGATGCCTATGGCTATACCGTAGGCGTACCTAACGCTGGTGTATCTATCGCTACAGATGGTTGTGATGCCCGGATTATTAACTTAAATAGTGATGTTGAAGCTAGTTTAGTAAACGATAACCCTTACTATGCGTTTGCCACTATTCCAGCAGGAACTTACAAGACAAGCAGCAAAGATGTCACCACTTTTGGTGTAAAAGCGACTTTTGTTAGTTCTGCTAAAGTGTCTGCTGATGTGGTGTATGAGTTAGTTCGAGCAGTGTTTGAGAACATTGAAGACTTCCGCAAGCTTCACCCTGCGTTTGCCAACTTGACCCATGAGCAAATGATTAGCGATGGCTTAAGTGCGCCTCTGCATGAAGGTGCAGTGCGGTATTACAAAGAACAAGGCTGGATGTAACTTCGACCCATCCCAAACTGGAAACTCAAAGTTTTCAGTTTGGGATTTCAAATTTCCTGAACTACTAAATTTGAGCATCCTCCATGAGTGCAGATCCTCAGTTATTGGCTGAAGAGATTGAGTTTAAAACCAAACCCTTACAAGGGTATTGGGCCATACTTGTCTCTGTTGTCGCTTTGTCTTGGTGTTTATTCCAGTTGTGGATAGCATCGCCTCTACCCTTTAGCATTGGTTGGGGTATTTTAATCGATGTGCCTAAGCGTGCCATTCATCTTGCATTTGCTATGAGTTTATGTTTTTTGCTTTATGGCGCCAGAGAAAGTCATCGCAGGCGCAACTATGTGGCAAAATGGGATCTATTATTGGCGCTGGTTGCCGTGTCTGTAACCCTGTATGTGCCCTTAGCCTACGCTAATATCGTTGAACGGCATGGTATGCTTCTGGATGCCACTTGGTTGGGTGTTAGCTGGCCTGTTGAGATGATCATCGGCTTACTTGGCGTCGCCTTGCTGCTAGAGGCGACCAGAAGAGCTTTAGGGTTACCCCTAGTCATAGTCAGTTTAGTATTTTTAGTTTACTCAGTATTTGGGCAATCTATGCCCGAATTAATATCCCATAAAGGCGTGTCCTTAGAGAGGCTTGTGGGCTACCACTGGCTTGGTGGCGAAGCTATTTTTGGCATTCCATTGGATGTTTCTGTCAGTTTCGTATTTTTATTTGTATTGTTTGGTGCTTTGTTAGAAAGAGCGGGTGCAGGTAAGTACTTTTTAGATTTAGCCTTTGCTATGGTAGGCCGCTATCGTGGAGGCCCTGCAAAAGCTTCCATTCTAGCTTCTGCCATGACCGGCACAATTTCTGGTTCATCCATTGCCAATGTAGTGACGACGGGTACCTTTACTATTCCAGTCATGCGTAAAATGGGCATGCCAGCCATCAAGGCTGGCGCCATTGAAGTGGCCGCCTCTACCAATGGGCAACTAATGCCACCTATTATGGGAGCCGCCGCATTCATCATGGCGGAGTACATTGGTATTAGTTATATGGAAGTGGTGAAAGCGGCCATTGTGCCTGCACTAATTAGCTACTTGGCATTGCTCTACATTTCGCATTTGGAAGCCCTAAAACTTGACCTTAAAGGCATGCCCAAAGCCGACATTCCGCACCTATGGCGTACCTTTATTGGTGGCATACATTATTTATTGCCCATCATCGTGCTTATTTATTTATTAATGGTTAAGCGGTGGACTCCAGGTAGCGCTGTTTTCTATTCTATTTTACTGCTCATGGGTATGATCTTGGTGCAACATTTTTGGCGACCCAATCAAAATGATGACTCAATGGGGCAGCGATTAATAGCAGGATTTAGTGATGTGATGCAGGGTATGATTTCAGGCACGCGTAACATGGTCACCATAGGTGTTGCTGTAGCAACAGCGGGTATTATTGTTGGAGCAGTGTCATCCACAGGCCTCAATAACGCTATGGTGGGTTTAGTTGAAGCGATTGCTGGAAATAATATATACCTATTGTTGGGTTTAACAGCACTGTTGTGTTTAGTTTTGGGAATTGGCTTACCCACAACCGCCAACTACCTAGTCGTCGCCTCCTTAATGGCCGGTGTGTTAGTCGAGCTAGGCAGTGCTGCCGGCTTGACCTTACCCATTATCGCTGTGCATTTATTTGTATTTTATTTTGGCTTGTTGGCGGATGATACTCCACCAGTGTGCCTAGCAGCTTATGCTGCCTCTGCTATCTCTCGGGCTGATCCTATCAAAACAGGCATTCAGGCGTTTGCCTATGATATACGCACAGCAATCCTGCCCTTTGTATTTATTTTTAATCCACAGTTACTGCTCATAGGGGTCACTAGTTGGTGGCATGGTATTAGCGTGTTCCTTGTTTCCTTGGTAGCGATTTTAAGTTTTAGTTCGGCAACCCAAGGGTGGTTACTCATCGGTAATAGGTGGTATGAGAGCTTATTGTTGTTGTTAGCAACATGGATTCTATTTTTACCTAATGCGGCCATGAGTCAAATATGGCCTGAGTTTAAAACACTCGAATTCAATACCTTCACCCAAGGTCAATTGACCCTAGCTGAAGGGCAAAAAGTACGTTTACACATCACTCGTCATACCAATTATGGTGATCGGTTTAAGTTATTTGTGTTCCCAGCAAACTCCGCTGGGCCCTTTTCTGCGGAAGATTTGGGTATGAGTTTGGCCTACGAAGAACAAGAGGGCTGGGTGGTTGAGAGTTTGGGTTATTTAAGCCCAGCGGAAGCAGTGGGCATAGACTACTCCGACTCAGTGACATCTATTGATATTGAGTCGTTGGACCGGCCAGCGAGGGAGTGGGCTTTTGTCCCTGCATTCGTGCTCATTGGCCTAGTCTGGTTAAATCAACGGCGCCGACGCAGGCACCAAACCCAACACCTACAACATCACTTGAAACAGGAGGCTTAAATACCTATGTTATCTTCAAGCCATGTACTACACCGTCATTGCCATTTCGAAAAACCCATGGCTGTTAGCGGTGAAGGTTGCTACATTACTGATCATTTAGGTAAACAATATTTAGATGGCTCCGGGGGAGCTGCCGTATCCTGCTTGGGGCATGGTGATAAGGACGTGACCGAAGCTATGAAGGCACAATTAGACCAGATTGCCTTCGCCCACACTGGTTTTTTCACTTCGGAGGTGGCAGAACAGCTGGCTGATCTTTTAATTGAAAACGCGCCTGGTAATTTAGATCGTGTGTATTTAGTGTCTGGTGGATCCGAAGCTGTAGAAGCCGCGTTAAAATTGGCGCGCCAGTATTTTATCGAAGTAAACCAACCGCAGCGCAGCCATGTGATCGCTAGGCGGCAGAGTTACCATGGCAATACATTAGGGGCCCTGGCCGTAGGCGGTAACCAATGGCGTCGGCAACCCTTCCTGCCATTGTTGGTAGAAATGAGTCATATTTCACCCTGTTATACCTATCGGGATCTCAACCAAGGTGAAACAGAGGTTGACTACGGTCTGCGGGTTGCTAATGAACTTGAGTCAGAGATCTTAGCAGTTGGTGAAGACAAAGTGATGGCATTTGTGGCAGAGCCTATTGTTGGCGCCACTATGGGGGCAGTGCCAGCAGTAGAGGGCTACTTTAAACGCATAAGAGAAATTTGTGATCAATACGGGGTGTTATTAATTTTAGACGAGGTCATGTGTGGGATGGGCCGCAGTGGCAAACTGTATGCCTGTGAACACGATGACATAGTGCCTGATTTATTGTGTATGGCCAAGGGTTTAGGGGCAGGTTATCAACCCATTGGTGCAATGCTTGCAAGTGATGAGATATATCAAGCGGTGGCTCAAGGCAGTGGCTACTTTCAGCATGGGCATACTTATATAGGCCATCCAGTGGCCTGTGCCGCAGCCTTAGCGGTGACACAAAAGGTTATTAACCATGGTTTATTAAGCCAAGTCAGAAAACGTGGTGATTATTTACATGCTGCGCTTAATCATAGTTTAGGTTCTCATCCTCATGTAGGAGACATTCGGGGCCTTGGCTTATTTCGGGGTATTGAATTAGTCGCAGACCGCACCAGCAAAGCGCCCCTCAATGCGAGTCTAGGAACCGCAGCTAAAGTAAAAAAAGCAGCTTTTGAGGCGGGATTGATTTGTTATCCCATGGCAGGCACGATTGATGGTGTAAAGGGTGATCATATATTGCTGGCCCCTCCATTTATTATTAGCGAAGCGCAAATAGATGAATTGGTAGCTAAATTATCCCAGGCCATTCATGAAGTACTAAGCCCTTGAGTAGTATGAGCCCTTTAATCATTATGGTTGCGCCTAATGGCGCCAGGCGTAATCAGCTCGACCACCACGGTTTACCCATTACGATTGCACAAACGGTGTTAGCTGCGGCGGCTTGCCAAGGTGCAGGAGCTAGTGTGTTGCATGGCCATATCCGTGATGAGCAAGGTCGCCATAGCCTGGATATAGGCCTTTATAAAGAGTTGATTGCTGAGATGGCCATTGGGGTGCCAGACATGCTTGTGCAAATTACTACGGAGGCAGTGGGACAATATACGACCCAAGAGCAAATGCAATTGGTAACCACACTGCAGCCTAAAATGGCGAGTGTGGCATTGCGTGAACTGGTACCCAATAGCGCTAGCGAGGTACAGGCCAAATATTTTTTCCATTGGGCCCTTGAAGCGCAAGTGCATCTGCAAATCATCGTTTATGATAGTGCTGATGTGGACCACCTTACAAAACTAAGGTTATCAGGTGTGTTACCTAAAGAAATCAATTGTGTGCTCTACGTATTAGGTCGGTATCGACAGAATTTATGCGCAGAAGCCACTGATTTGGATGACTTTTTACGATCCAAAAATGAGGATACATGGTTTACTTGTGCCTTTGGCCAGCAAGAACACGCGTGTATGACTCGTGCGATTGATCAAGGTGGACATGCTCGGGTAGGGTTTGAAAATAACTTGTGGTTATCTTCTGGGGAATTAGCTCCCAGTAATGACACTTTGGTGGCACAAGTCGCCACTTATGCTCGCAGTCAAGGCCAGCATGTGGCCAATGCCAAGGAAGCTCAATTAATACTCGGCGTTAGGGACTAGTGCCTATGGAGCCAGCTAAGTTAACTGGGCCTATAGGTCATTTAATTTAAGTTAGTTATATTGGTATGCCGGATAAATAATCTGCATTCAAAAGCTGTATTATTTAGCTGCTTATTTTCTTATGACGCTGCTCTCTAAACCAAACATACAGGCCAGCCAAAACCACAATGGCTGAACCTAACAACATGTATTGGTCCACTTCTTCATGCAGAATAAATACGCCCACCATCATGCCAAATAATAGACGCGTATAGCGCAATGGGCTAATGACCGACATTTCCCCTAAACGCACGGCTTTAGTGGTGTAATAACTGCCAGATGAGGCTAATAAAATCATCGCCAGTAAATAACCCGTGGCCTCCAATGAAGGCACTTTAGCCCTCTCAAACCACATCATCACCAAACCGATAACCACAAATGTCATGGCTCCATATAGAGCTAACATGGATGCAGAAATTGAATTGGGCGATAGGCGAGAGCCTAGATCGCGCATCGCCATGCCGATGACTGCCAGCACTGCATATAAAGAGAAGACATCAAAGCTGTCTACCCCAGGTCGTATAATGAGTAATACCCCTGCAAAACCTATAGTGACAGCAAGAATACGATGTATACCCACTTTTTCACCTAAAAAAATGAACGAGATTAATGTCATTAATAGTGGCAGGGTTTGTAAAATAGCAGCGACTGAGGTGAAGGCAGAGTGAATGAGTGCTAAAAAAATAAATACTACGGCGACCGCTTCACCCGCAGTCCTCAACAACACCGCGGGTATAAAAAACTGGCGGGTGAGGGCTTTTTCTTGCTTCCCTTTAACGATGCCCCAAAACAGCGCACAACAGCCCAAACCCAAAATGAACATCACCTGTCCCGTTGGCAGTATTTCACAGGCCCATTTTAAGGCGAGGTCGGCTAGACAGAATGATGCCATGGATAGGGTCATGTAAAACATGCCCGTGAGATTTTCTGATTGGCTAGGCATAGAAAAGCTATACTTTAAAAATGATCGCCCACTATAACGAGTTTCATGCCTGATAACATTAGTTAAAATGAGACTTTGTCAGTTTTTAACCACTGCATTAGCAACTGTACTTGAGCATGATTTGAATGGGGTGTAATGACATAACCATAGCCTTGTAATTGGTGCGTACTCACGGAAATTAGGCTGTGCTGGTTAATCTCAGTTTGCCGTCTTCTGCACTAAACCATTCATCTAAGTGCGTGCACTAAAACCGCAGCCAATAATACATGCGGCCTATATATTCCCTTAATCCAGATGAAGTTGCACTAAAAGCCTGAGCACTGGGAATCATATCCAGCCAACTTGTGGTTGTATTAGCTTGAAAGTCTGTGGGGTAGGCTACATTGTTGATGCCAGCATTATCAAATAATAGCTTTGATCTAGGCATATGAAAACTAGAGGTCACCAAAATAATATGATTAAGCCCTTCTTGTTGCAATAATTTTTTTACTTGGATGGCTTCATCTGTGGTATTCGCAGCTTTGCCAGTGAGTAGAATGTTAGCTTCGGGTATGCCCATTTTTAATGCCTTCAAACGCAGCACCTCACCTTCTGGAGGGCTGTCACTCCATGGCATTTGACCTCGCGTAAATATGAGTTTTTCAGCTTTACCTGCCTTAATAAGATCGATGCCTGCAAAGAATCGATCAGCTGCATCGCCCCACTCGGCTACATAGCCGTGCTCTGTTTCAAAAGTGCCTAGCATTCCACTTAGCACCACCACAGCATTTGCCTGTTCAACATGGTCTATGTGTTGGTAGGGGTAGGTTGACTCTAAACTACTCCATATTAAACGTGCGGTGGGTGGCCAGGAAAAAATTAATGTGAAAATTAGGACTAAGTAAAAGGGCCAGAAGCGGCGTAAAAAAATCCCTAATAGCAATAAGGCCACTAAAAGACCTAATGGAGAAATGACTAGAGGTAAAGATTTATGTATATAAATCAATTATTTATCTCTCATTTTTAACAACTTCAGAATTTTTTATTTGTCATATGGCTGTCACACTCTGCTTCTAGAATAGATCCCGATCACCAAATTATTTTAACCTAAGGAACAAAATATGAACACCAAGAGCTTTTTAACAGCTGCGGCACTGGTCGCTAGTACCGTCTCATTTTCAGCGCAGGCCTCTGATCTACTTGACCCTAACCTACCTATATACAATAAGGTGAGTGGTGTATCTGGCAACTTGTCTTCAGTGGGCTCTGACACTCTTGCCAACTTGATGACATTATGGGCAGAAGAGTTTAAGCGTAATTACCCGAACGTGAATATTCAGATTCAGGCAGCGGGCTCTTCAACTGCGCCCCCGGCTTTAATAGAAGGTACTTCTAACATAGGCCCAATGAGCCGTATGATGAAAGACAAAGAATTGGCAGCCTTTGAAACCAAGTATGGTTACAAGCCTACTGCTGTGCCAGTAGCTATTGATGCCTTGGCTGTGTTTGTAAACAAAGACAACCCAGTGGAAGGGTTGAAGATTGCTGACGTTGATGCGATCTTCTCAGCCACGCGCAAGTGCGGTGGCGAAGCAGATATTGTTAACTGGGGTCAAGTTGGCGTCGCAGGTGCATTAGGTCAGCGTGATATGCAGATCTATGGTCGTAACTCTGTATCGGGTACTTACGGTTACTTTAAATCAAAGGCATTATGCAAAGGTGATTTCAAAAACTCTGTCAACGAGCAACCGGGTTCAGCGTCTGTGGTGCAGTCTGTAGCCACTTCTTTGAACGGTATTGGTTATTCTGGCATCGGTTACAAAACCTCATCAGTACGTGCTGTGCCACTATCCAAAAAAGGGGGTGCTTTCATCGAAGCAACCCCTGATAACGCCACTAACGGAACTTACCCATTAGCCCGTTTCTTGTATGTTTATGTGAATAAAGCGCCTAACAAAAATCTGTCTCCATTGGAGCGTGAATTCGTAAAGTTAGTCATGTCCAAAGTTGGCCAAGAAGTTGTGGTTAAAGATGGCTACATTCCACTACCTCTTAAGGTGGTAACGAAGACACTAAACAGCCTGGGTATGTAATACTAAGCCAGTAATGAGCATCAGTTAATACCTTAATTAATACTAATACCTTAGTTAATACCTTAGTTAATACCTAAAAGGGCCTATCATTTGACAAGGCCCTTTTTTTATTCGTACTATTAAGTGGAGGTATTACACTGATGTGACAGTTTGGTCATATTACTGTCATATTTCCCCACTAAACTTGCCGCCATGAACGAAAAAACGCCTATATCTGTTCCAGAACTGGACTTCAACACCCCAGTTTTACGCCGCAATCGTAAACTGAGGGCCATAAAAGACCGCTTTACCACTGTGTTTGTTGGCATTGGTGGCATGAGCGTTATTGTGGCTATTTTATTAATTTTTGTGTATCTAATGTATGAGGTATTGCCATTATTTCAAGGGGCTGACATTACCCCTTGGGAGGGGCAGAGCACTAGTTATCAAGTGGGTTCTGACTCGCCCAGCCTGCACTTAGGTGTGGAAGAGCAAAACGAAGTAGGCTTTAAGTTGAACAGTGACGGTAGTGCGTATTTTTTTGCCACTCAAACTGGGCAAATACGGCTCACTGATCAACTTGCATTTAGTGAACAGCAAGGCATCAGCGCTTTTGCTTTAGACACTAATGTTAATCGCTTATTTGGGGCGGCCAATAAGCAGGGCGAAGTGCTCATCGCTCAGCCAGAATACGACACAAGCTATCCCAAAGGTACAGAGCGTCTTATCACACCTAGCTTGATCTACCCCTACGGCAATAACCCTATTGCCTTGCCGGCAAGTTTTGGTGAGCCCACATTGTTGGCCATTAGGGATGCAGAAGACGCTCTTGTGATCGTGGCGGCCAATGCCTCTCATGAATTGGTTTTAGTTGAGTTAAGTAAAGATCAAAACTTTATGACTGAAGAGGTGACGCTTAGTGCTGCGGTTTATGCTCTGCCAACCTTGAGTTCTATGCCCTTCAAGATTCTTATTTCACCTGATCAGCGCTGGGTCATGGCGGTAGATCGGGATGCTAATCTGAGTATTTTGGATGTTAAAGACAGACTGAACCCGCGTTTGAATGCAGTTCACAAATTGTCTGGTTATGCTCTAAATGACGTGCAGTTGCTGTTGGGTGGTTCGACCTTGACGGTAGCTGATGTGAGTGGGGCTATGAGCCAGTGGTTCATGATTCGTGACCAAAATAATCACTGGGCATTAGCCCATATACGCGACTTTGATCAACAGGATGGTCCACAATTATTGGCTATGGAGCATCGCCGCCGTGGCTTTGCCACTGGTGATGCAGAGGGAAATGTGGCTTTGTTTAGCGCCACAGCAGGGGTCCAGGTGCATAAACAACGCCTTATCGAAACGCCTATTCAGTTTATTGCCATGTCACCTAGAGCCAACGCCATGCTGGTGGAAAATAACGCAGGGCAGTTGAGCTTTTGGCAAGTCGATAACAAGCACCCCGACACCTCTTGGAAAGCCCTTTGGCATAAAATTTGGTACGAAGGCTACGAAAACCCTGAGTATATTTGGCAGTCCTCAGCTTCGTCTAATGATTTTGAGCCAAAATATAGTTTAATGCCATTGGCTTTTGGCACCCTGAAGTCAGCTTTTTATGCCATGTTGATGGCCACCCCATTGGCCATTTGTGGCGCAATCTACACCGCCTACTTTATGGCCCCAGCCCTGCGCCGCAAGGTGAAACCGCTCATTGAACTGATGGAAGCTTTGCCTACGGTAATTTTGGGGTTTTTAGCGGGCCTGTGGTTGGCGCCGTTTATAGAAACTAATTTAGCCAGTGTGTTTACCTTATTTGTTGTGGTTCCCTTCGGTACCTTGCTATTTGCCTACTTGTGGGCGCAGTTGCCCAAAGATCTGGGGTGGCAATTACCAATAGGTTGGGATGTGCTGATTATTATCCCTGTGGTGTTAGCCCTTGCATGGTTATCGATGCCCATCAGCGATGCACTAAAAGCAAGCCTATTTGGCGGTAATATGCGCCAGTGGGTGAGTAGGGACTTAGGTATTAATTTTGATCAGCGCAATGCTTTGGTGGTGGGTATTGCGATGGGGTTTGCAGTGATCCCAACCATTTTTTCCATTACTGAAGATGCCATCTTTAGTGTGCCTAAGCATCTGACCCAAGGCAGCTTGGCCTTGGGTGCGACGCCTTGGCAGACACTTACCCGCGTGGTTATTCCAACGGCCAGTCCAGGTATATTTTCTGCTGTGATGATTGGTATGGGGCGTGCGGTTGGTGAAACCATGATTGTCTTGATGGCTACGGGGAACACGCCAATTATGGACATGAACATTTTTGAAGGCATGCGTACCTTGGCGGCTAATATTGCGGTAGAAATGCCAGAATCAGAAGTCGGTGGGTCACATTTTCGCATTCTCTTCTTGGCTGCGCTGGTGTTGTTTGCCTTTACCTTTATGGTTAATACCTTGGCAGAAGTAGTACGACAACGTTTACGTCAGAAATACGGATCACTTTAAGAGTTAAAAATGATGAGAATTGGCGCAAGACAATGGTTTGCAAGTGGTTTGCCCTGGATCTGGCTTAACGGCGCGGCGGTGGCGATTAATGTCATCATGGTGGTGGGTCTATTGGGATTGATTGCAGTGCGAGGTTTGGGGCATTTCTGGCCAGCGGCAATCTTACAGGCAGAGGTGCGAGTGCAGCAGGAAATGACCACCCTCATTGGTTCTATTGCTGATGACGAGCTAGTGAGCGCTGATCAACTGCGGGCAACCGGCGTCGACCTTCCAGAGGGTCAGGAAAGTGCGAAGCGACTATTGATTAAAGCGGGTAACCGAGACGTCACAGGGGCAGATTTTTTATGGGTGTTAGAACAGGACCTTAAGCAGTTAAGTTACCCCAAAGAAGTGATGACTCTAGAGCGCAGAGAGTGGGGTAATTTCTACGGCCGCTTGGTTGCTGTAAAGCAGGCGGGTGCAGTCATTGGTGATCGTGACACTCAAGAAGATGCTGTGCTGTGGGCGCTTTTATTGGAGCGGGTGGCGCGAAGTCTAAGTATTTATGATGACATTAAACGTATTGAAAAGGGCACCATCGGTGATATTAACTATGGTATGGAACGCTTGCGCTTGGATCAACGAGGTCTTGAATTAGAAGGCCTACTCACGCCTATTTTGCAAGCTGAGCTGGATGCTAAGCGGGACGTATTAGACCGGCGTTATGAAGGCTTGCAGCAACAGTTGATCGATCTTTACGCCGCTTTTGAACGCGACTCGATGATGGCTGAGACCATGTCTGGGGCGCAGGTGGAAATTAACGTCTCAAAAATAGTGCGTGCATTTCGTCCTAATGACATGACAGGTATGGAGAAAATCACTTTTTACATGTCCAAGGTGTGGGAATTTGTCAGTACAGAGCCGCGAGAGGCCAATACTGAAGGTGGTGTTTACCCTGCTATTTTTGGCACGGTACTGATGGTACTGCTTATGTCTGTGATGGTGACACCGATTGGTGTAGTGGCGGCAATTTACCTACGTGAATATGCTAAACAGGGCTTTGTGACGCGCATTATTCGCATCGCAGTCAATAATCTCGCAGGTGTGCCCTCCATTGTTTATGGTGTGTTTGGACTGGGTTTCTTTATCTACTTTTTGGGTGGAAATATAGACCAATTATTTTTTGCTGATGCCGCCCCAGCGCCTACTTTTGGCACTCCAGGTTTACTATGGGCATCGTTAACCCTGGCATTATTGACCGTCCCCGTGGTTATTGTTGCCACTGAAGAAGGCTTGTCACGGATTCCCCGTGCGGTGCGTGAAGGCAGCCTAGCCTTAGGAGCCACCAAGTCTGAAACCTTATGGCGTGTGGTTTTGCCCATGTCCAGTCCGGCAATCATGACGGGTGTTATTTTAGCTGTGGCACGGGCGGCAGGTGAAGTGGCGCCTTTGATGTTGGTGGGCGTGGTCAAGTTGGCTCCCTCCTTGCCATTAGATGGCAACTACCCCTTTTTGCATCTGGACCAAAAGTTCATGCATCTTGGGTTTCATATTTATGACGTGGGCTTTCAAAGTCCTAATGTAGAAGCAGCAAGGCCTTTAGTTTACGCAACCGCCTTTTTGCTAGTGCTAGTCATTGCCCTGTTGAATTTGTCTGCTGTTGCGATCCGTAACCGTTTACGAGAGAAATACAAGGCTTTAGAGAGTTAATTAATGAGAGCAGATATGATGCATACAGAGCGCAAAACTAATTTTAGCCTAGCCATTGATGCGCCCCAAGGCCTCAGTATAGAGCAAGAGCGCATTGCTGTAGAGGTGCATGAGTTGAATTTGTATTATGGTGGTAAGCGTGCCTTAAATGGTGTCAACATGCAGATCCCCCGTAATCGGGTCACGGCCTTTATTGGTCCCAGTGGTTGCGGTAAATCAACCTTGTTACGTTGCTTTAATCGAATGAATGATCTGGTGGACTCATGTAATATTGACGGTCAAATTACCCTAGATAAAGAAAACATTTATGCCAAAGGTGTGGACGTTGCAGACCTGCGTCGCAGAGTAGGAATGGTGTTTCAAAAGCCCAATCCCTTCCCCAAAAGTATTTTTGAAAATGTGGCCTATGGTCTACGTATTCAGGGTATCAAAAAAAAGCGGCTCATTAATGACACCGTTGAATGGGCACTTAAATCAGCGGCCCTGTGGGATGAAGTGAAAGATCGCCTGCATGAAAGTGCCTTAGGTATGTCGGGTGGCCAGCAGCAAAGACTAGTGATTGCTCGTACCATTGCTGTAAAGCCAGAAATTCTATTATTAGATGAGCCAGCGTCCTCGTTGGACCCTATTTCGACGTTAAAAATTGAAGAGCTGATTCATGAACTGAAAAAAGATTTCACCATCGTTATAGTGACTCACAATATGCAACAGGCAGCCCGTGTGTCAGATTATACTGCATTTATGTATATGGGGGATTTGATTGAATTCGGCACCACCGATCAATTGTTTACTAATCCTGTGCAAAAGCAAACGGAAGACTATATTACTGGCCGCTACGGTTAAATGGAGTTAAGGAATTGCAGATGAATATTACTAATAAAGATGGACATGTTGGCCATATATCGCAACAATTCAATACTGAACTGGATGAAATCCTTACCCATTTAATGACCATGGGTGGGCTCATAGAGCAGCAGCTCAAGGATGCCATACTGGGCCTCAAAAGTGGCGACACAGACCTGCTGCAAGGCGCCATTAAAGCAGATGATCAAATTAATATTATGGAAATGCATTTAGATGAGCAATGCACCCGGATTATTGCCCGCCGTCAACCTGCCGCCAGTGATTTGCGTTTAGTTATTGCCATCAGTAAAGCCGTAGCAGACTTAGAGCGCATGGGTGATGAAATTTGCCGCATAGCTAATAGTGCCAATAAGTTAACTAAAGGGTTCCCTGGTGAAGGGTACGCTCAGGTTAGGCATATTAGCGACTTGGTGGCGACTATGGTAAGTGATTCTTTAACAGCGTTTGCCCGTTACGATGCAGATTTGGCCTATCAAGTGGCTAAACGTGATGATGAGGTTGATCAGGAATACAAATTTGCCATGCGGGCTTTGGTAACGCAGATGATGGAAGAACCACAAACCATTAAGCAAAGTATGCATATCATATGGATTTTACGCAGTCTAGAGCGTGTAGGCGACCACGCGCAAAATGTAGCACAGCACCTAATTTATCTGGTGAAAGGTATCAATGTTAGTCACAGCTCCGTAGCGCAGATGCATGCGACCCTTGATATGGATGACAAACACTAATTTGCGGACGCTGTGAGATGCCATTTTTGGAACAACAAACTTATGCTAGTGAATCATAAAAGATCATCATGACTCAAAAGAAGATATTAATTGTTGAAGATGAAGCAGATATCCGCGAGATACTGAGGTTAGTGTTGGAGAAGGCTGATTTTATATGTTTTGAGTCTGACAACATTAAAGATGCCTATATCAAGATTATTGACCTCCAACCTGATCTTGTTTTGTTGGATTGGATGTTACCGATGGGAAGTGGTATTGACCTGGCACGCCGTTTAAAACGCGATGAATTTACGGCTAAATTACCCATTATTATGCTCACTGCGCGGGAAGAAGAAGCTGATAAGGTGCTTGGCTTAGATTCAGGTGCAGATGATTTTATCACCAAACCATTCTCCTCACGCGAACTAGTAGCGCGCGTTAAGTCAGTCATGCGCCGTGCAGGTGGGTTGACAGAGCATAGCAATATACATATGGGTGATTTGACCCTAGATACCACTTCACAAAGGGTGATGATTAAGGATCAACCGATCACTATGGGTCCATCAGAAACACGCTTATTAACCTTTTTTATGACCCATCCAGAGAGGGTTTATAGTCGGGGGCAGTTATTAGACTATGTCTGGGGCGCCAACGTCTATATTGATGAACGCACTGTGGATGTGCACATTCGCAGACTGCGCCTTGCATTGGGTAAACAGCATGCTCAATTTGTGCAAACCGTGCGGGGTTCTGGCTATCGTTTTTCCTCAAAAATAGATGGGGAGGGCCGAAGTGCCTAAGGCTTATGCTGCTGTGGCTCTGGGTCTCACTTTTGGGGCTATTTTTTGGTCACCCAGTTGGGCCATTGTCGGTGGCCTCATGGCTGTATTTGTATACCATGCACATAAACTACAGCAACTAGATACGTGGTTAAAGAGTGATGACAGATTCGCAGAGTTGCCTGACTCCCAAGGGGTATGGGGTCGGGTATTTGACCGGATGGAAGAGTTACAGCTTAAACACTTCAAATCTCAGCAAGAATTAACCACCTCTATTCTGCGCATTCAAAAATCGGCTAATGCACTGCGAGAGGGTGTGGTAACAGTTGATGCTAATGGTGCACTGGAATGGTGGAACACATCGGCGCGCAAAATGCTGGGCCTGAAAAAGAAACAGGACCGCGGTGCCCCTTTACTGCACTTGCTGCGTGAGCCGAGTTTCTTTCGTTACTACCATCATGCTGATTTTAGTCAGCCTATTTACATACAATCGCCCGTCAATCCTGAACAAGTATTGGAAGTAGCGGTGACCGCATTTGCTAAAGGTGACAATCTATTGATTCTGCGGGATATGACTGACAGTATCAAACTGGAAAATATGCGCCGTGATTTTACTGGTAATGTGTCCCATGAATTGCGTACGCCATTAACTGTTATTCAGGGCTACTTAGAGTCATTCCAACTGCATCATCCTGAATTAGATACGGATGTACAAAAAGGTCATGCTCGGATGTTAGCGCATACTCATCGAATGACTAACTTGGTGCAAGACTTGTTGGTGTTGTCGCGCTTGGAAGAGAGCATTGATCACTCAAAAATGGTGCAACTTCAAATGCCACCACTATTAACCCTAGCGCTCTCCCAAGGGCAGGAACTCAGTCAAAGGCTAGATAAAAAAGTGACCATTAACTCAGCCATTAAAAGCCAAAACAATGTGTTAGGAATTAAAGCCGAAATTCTTAGCGTTTTGACCCATTTAGTCAACAATGCGGTTAAATATACGCCGCATGGTGGGCGTATAGCGGTCACTTATCAGGTCACTGATGGGCAGCTATGCCTTACTGTAGCTGACAATGGTATTGGGATCGGAGCACAACATTTGCCACGCTTAACTGAGCGGTTTTATAGAGTTGACGCCAGCCGTTCGAGCGCCAGTGGAGGTACCGGCCTCGGTTTAGCAATAGTGAACCGTATTATCGAGCGTCATAAAGGTAGTCTAGATATCATCTCAGAAGAAGGGCAAGGCAGCTGCTTCACTTGCACTTTTCCGCTCTAAATCTATGGTTTTATTAGTTAAAAAATCATGATCATTTTTTAGTAGGGTCAATATATTTAACTAGTGTGAGCATGTTCGTTATAAACTTTGGGATCCATCATCAAGTGCAGGCTTTTGCCTGTGTAAGGTGAGTTGGCTTTCACGACCTCCATATTGAGCTCGATGCCCAGACCTGGTTTGGTATTAGGGATAATGTAACCCTTTTGCCAATCAATTTTTTCCTGCACTACTTCGGCATGAAAACCATCCCAAGTGCCAATACTTTCTTGAATTAAAAAGTTGGGTGTCGCGGTAGCTAACTGAATACTAGCGGCAGCCCCTATGGGACCGTTATATAAATGAGGGGCTATCTGGCAGTAATAGACCTCGGCTAGGGCGGCAATTTTTTTAGCTTCTAAAATACCCCCTACTCGGCCTAGGTTCATTTGTAAGATCGATGCTGCTTGATGCTTCAATACATCGTGGAATTCGTACTTAGTGGTTAAGCGCTCGCCAGTGGCAATAGGTATGCTAGTTTTAGCCGCCACCTGAGCCATGGCTTCGGCTTGGCCAGGAGGCACAGGTTCTTCAAACCACAATGGGTCATAGGGCTCTAGCCGCTGGGCTAAACGAATCGCAGAGGCAGGGGTCATCTGGCCATGGGTGCCAAAAAGTAGATCACAGTTGTTGCCCACAGCAGCACGAATTTTGCGACAAAAATCTTCGCTACGGGCTAGGGTTTTAAGTGAAATTTGGTGACCAGAATAAGCGCTATAAGGCCCAGCAGGGTCAAACTTAAGGGCAGTAAAGCCTTGTTCCATGTTTTTTAGGGCGCATTCAACGGCTAAGTCTGGGCAATCGTAATCATGTTCACCTTTGCTGTTGGTGGGGTAAAGGTAAGTGTAACAACGTAATTTATCATGTACTTTACCACCGATGAGTTCGTAAACCGGTTTGCCAGCAGCTTTGCCAATAATGTCCCAACAGGCCATTTCTAAACCACTACATGCGCCCATCATCGTCAGGTCTGGACGCTGGGTAAAACCACTGGAATAACATTCTCTAAAAAACCGTTCGATATGATGGGGGTCGTGGCCTTTTAAGTAGCGATCAAAGACGTCATCTAAGACCTTCACCATCACTTCTGGGTGAAAGGTAGAGGCATAAACCTCTCCCACACCTTCAATGCCACAGTGGGTTTGTAAACTCACAAAAATCCAATACATACCTCCAATGTGGGGTGGAGGAACGGCCACAATGTGGCTTTGCATGGCAGCTATTTTCATAATGGAACTCTTGTGGATTTAAAGCTAAAGCATGATCGGCAATATAGCTCTTTTAGGCAACCTTATGCTAGTTATAAATAACCCACTAAAGTCATTTTTCTTGGGTGTGGCGAACTACTTTACTAGAGCAAGTTGTATACTAGACACATGCATCTTGTTACAGTTATGTAGCTTTGAATGCTGCTCGAATACTGCTTCTGTTGGCTGCACCTTTAGATGATCTAGTAGCACATTAAGTGCAACTTCTGCGGCACGGCTATTACCGTCTAGGGCTTTTAAGGCAATACCTAAACCAAGGTGAGGTATGGCGGCACCAAATACACCTTCTGCACCGGTTTTACAGGCCACTTGGCCACCGTAGGCTTGCATTACTTTGGTACAGTGACGCTCACTACCAGCTACATAAAAGGGTTCGGTGACCATGGCTTGGTAAAGGCTATGACAAGCTTTTTGCCAATCATCAGGTAATTGTTCACCCGTACCAAAGCGAGCAAAGGCCATGGCTAAATTGGTTAAGGGTAGAGCATAGGTAGGTATAGAACAGCCATCAATGCCCATAGGGTGGTCAGTAATTTTAAGGTCCATCATACGGCCCATGGCATCATTGACAGCCTGCTGAACCGGGTGTTGGTGGTCAATGTAGCCCTTTGGATCTATGCCTTGGTGATGGGCAAAACTCAAAAAACCACAGTGTTTACCTGAACAATTGTTGTGCACTGAGCAAGCCTGCACGCCAGACTGGGACAAGGCGACAGTAGCGGGCTGATATAAGGGCCAATGGCTGCCACATTCTAACTGCTCCGAGCTCATACCTAACTGCTCAAGCCAAGAGCTTACTACATGGCTATGCTGGACTTCACCATTGTGACTAGAGCAGGCCATAGCTAATTGTTGCTGGCTCAGCTTAAGGTCTTGCGCAGCGCCACTAAGCATAAGTGGCAGAGCTTGCAGTGGTTTCGCTGTAGAGCGTGGGAATACTAATTGATCGGCATCACCCCATTGGGTATGACGCTTGCCTTTGGCGTCGCTAATGACAGCAATCACTTGATGACGACTTTCAACAAAGCCACCGCGGGTGACTTCAATCACCAATTCTCGTTTATTCATCCACTCCTCCAGAAATATTTCTATCCCAACCTCGAATCTTAATATTAACACTAAACCTAAATTCAGTTAATCTTCCATCCATCTTCCCAGTTTAGGACCAATAATGCTCTAGGGGGCTCACCAAGTTCAGGTACTAGGCGCTTAATTGGGGCAAGAGCTTCTGCCTATCGTTAAAAAATGTTGCTGTTAGAGCCAGTAAAGCTTGAAGTTGGTTATGATTTTAACTTGAGTGGTTCATTCCATTTTCTTTTCCTTTGAGAGATTGAATATACCTTGCCAGCAAAGTATTTGGAGTTACAATGGAAGTATTAATAATGTAACTCTCTCTTTGGAGCAGATAATGGTCACTTGGTTTAAAAATCTTTCCATTCGTTACAAGCTGATGACAGCCCTTTTGTTATTGGCGGGCATTCCATTTTGGGCCATATGTTGGTGGTCTATTAATAGTGCCTGGAGCAGTAACCGGGATCAGATCGCCTTACAAATGGAGTCGGTGCGGGAAATCAAACAAGATCAACTGAATCGATACTTAAAGACCAACAGACGAAATTTAGAATCCTTGACTTCAACTGCGGTGATCTTGAGACAGCAAGCGTATGCGGTCGGTGCAGAGCTAGGTCAGGATAATGCAACATTAACCAATCAGGTTGATCAGTATGGCTATAATGACTTGTATCTCATCAACCCCCAAGGACAGATGATTTATAGCCTCAAACAACAGACACCAAAGTTTGCTAATGTCGTGACTGGTCCACTTGCAGAAACAGGTTTAGGCCAAGCTTTTAGCCAAAGTCTGGAAACCAAGCAGTTTGCCTTTGTGGATTTTTCTATATACAGCAGCAACAACGACAATGCTATTCATGATGGGCTTATTAGTTTCATAGCTCACCCAATACTCAACGCCCAAGGTAAAGTGAAGATGGTGGGTGTTGCACAGTTACCTATCGATGGTATTAACGCCATTATGACCACACGTTATAATATGGGTAAAACTGGCGAGTCCTATTTAGTGGGGCCAGACCACCTAATGCGGTCTGATTCCTTTCTTGATCCTCAGAACCGCAGTGCAATTGCTTCTTTTACGAACCCAGACTCAGGCACCATAACAACGTCAATGGTGCTCGCTGCTCTTGCAGGAGAAACGAGTTCCAAACGTTTTCGAGAAAACTATACTGGCATCGAAAGCTACACTGGTGCCAGCTGGGGCAAAACCTTTGGACTAAAAGACAAAGACATTTCCACCATCTCAGCTTATACGCCAATCGACGTCTATGGCGTGCAATGGGCCTTAATGGTGGAGAGAGATGGTATTGAGGCCACCAGCAAGCTGATGGATCTGCATTTTCAAATGTATTGGATCGGAGGAGGAGTTGCCATCATACTCCTCCTAGCAGCTTACTATATTTCTCGCGCCTTCGCTCTGCCGATCTGCTTTCTTGCTGGTCGAGTGGCCCGCATTGAACGAACCAGCGACTTTAATATGCGTGTGGATTGGATCCCCAGTGATCAAGATGAGGTTGGCCAAGCGGCCCATGCGGTCAATAGTCTCATGGATTCGATACAAACCGCCCTTGGCGAATCTAATCGTGTGGTGGCAGATATTGCCCAAGGCCATTTTAACAGCCGTATTGAAGATGATTTCAAAGGCGATCTATTGCGCCTAAAAGATGGAGTGAATGCCTCTGCTAGCAGCGTTGAGAAGACTATGCATAGCCTTGAACAGGTAATGAAAGCCATTGCAGAAGGTAACTTTAGTTATCGCCTAGAAGGTGTCGAGATGACTGGCGAATTTCGCACAGTGATGGAAAATACTCTTCATGTGATGGAGCAAGCCATAGGGGAAATCAATCAAGTCATGCAGGCAGTTTCAGAGGGTGACTTTGATCAACGAGTGAGTACACCCTTAAAGGGTGACCTTGATAAGCTCAAATCGGGGGTTAATAACTCTCTTTCCACCATTGCCACGGCCTTAAAAGAAACAGTTGAAGTCAGCGAAGCAATGGCCCAAGGTGATCTTACACAGCGCATTGATGGCAATTACCAAGGTAGCCTTGCTCGTCTTAAAGACGCCCTTAACAGCTCCTTAGACAAGATGAATCAGGCGGTAGGCTCGGTGCTGGTAGCCAGTGAAGGCATTGCTGCTAATGCTGGAGAAATCAGCCGTGGTTCAGAACAATTAAGTAAACGCACCAATCAGCAATCTGCGTCTTTGCAGGAAACCTCAGCCTCAATGGAGCAAATGGCAGCCACCATTGAACTTAATGCTGAGCATGCTAATGTGGCTGGTAAGCTCGTGGCTTCAGGAAAAAATGAAGCCACAGGTGGCGTTGTGGTGGTGCAACAGGCGGTTGAAGCAATGGGCCAAATTGACGAGTCCAGTAAAAAAATTGCCTCCATCATCAATCTCATTGACGGCATTGCCTTTCAAACCAATTTGCTTGCCCTTAATGCTGCGGTAGAAGCTGCTAGAGCTGGAGATCACGGTCGTGGTTTTGCCGTAGTCGCAGGTGAGGTGCGCTCTTTGGCACAAAAGGCGGCACAGTCAGCCAATGAGATTAAACTACTCATTGAAGATAGTTCGAATAAAGTTAAAGAGGGCAGTCATCTGGTCGACAAGACCGGCAAAGCGCTTAACTCTATTGCCCAATCCATTAAAGAGGTGAATGACATTGTCACTGAAATTGCAGCGGCTACGAATGAACAATCCTCTGTGATCAATCAGGTGAATAAAGCCGTTGCCGAACTGGAAGAGGTTAATCAGCTTAATACAGCCTTAGTGGAAGAGTCATCCCATTCAAGTTTATCTCTCAATGATCAAACTGACGATTTGATCACTAAAATGAACTTCTTTAAGGGTTAATAATTAAATGGTTTTAGATGTGCATTAGATGACAAAAAAAGCCCTAATAATGCCCTACAAGGGCTTTCAGGGTGAGCTCGCGTTGCTGCTTAAACTCATTCAGATCAACTTGAACTGTCACAAAGGCCCTTGCAACAGGGATCGATGTGCCAGTTCACTTATTTAGCCTCACTTAGCCTCATTCACTTAAGCACGGCTTTTGTTTAATGTTTTACCCAAGCTCAACTAACACTTAGCAACAAAGTCGATCAATGCAGACTGGCCTTTATGACCCGACCCTTCGCTTAATTGCATCTGGTACTCTTTGTTAACGCGTATTTCCTCAGGCTCAAACACGTCCTCAAACAACTCTTTGGTATACATAAGTGAGACGTCTTTGGGGCCACCTGTAGCCCACTCAATTTGCTGAGGGGTGTAGCCGTGAATTAAAAGAGTGCCACCTTTGTTAGTGGCTGATCTTAGGTTCATTAATACTTGTTTGATTTTATCGGGTGGAATAAATTGGAAGAATATACCAACAATATTGTCGTACTGTTTAGCTGACCAATCAATGTCAAAAAAATCTTCTACTTGGTAATTGACTTCTACATTTTGGCTGGCAGCTAAGGCCTTTGCCTTAATGTTTGCAACTGTTGATGCGTCTGTGGCTGTGACCTTGAAACCCTTGCTCGCCAGATAAACCGAGTTACGACCTTCGCCGTCGGCAATCACTAAGGTGTCTCCCTGTGGGATTAAATAGTGTTCCAAATTAACTAAAGCCTGCGCGGGTTCTGCCCCAAACAAATAATCCTCAATCGAAAATCTTTCGTCCCAATCCACCATCCACCTCTTTTGTTGTGTTGTAAAAGTACTCGACTAAATTACTAACTTTCAACAGGAAAACCAAAAACAATGAGCACGCTGTATTGATCTCGGTTGCAACCTAATACAGGTGGTGGAGCTTCGCCAGGTTTGAGTGGGAATGCCTCGCGGTTAGCATTTGCCGGTGAGCAGGTGCCTGAATCTCCTTCTGGTGTATAGCGTGCAGAGCGACAAGGCCCATGGGTCACATCAGCGATGGTTTTCCCATCGGACAATGACCATGCCTGCTTCCCATCACTATTTGGTTGTTCCACAGTCAGTAAAGAAATATGCTCTTCACCATTAGTGACGTAATATTGTCTAGCAGGTATTGGGAACTGGGGTGCTTTCATGATTAAGCCGTTTTCATCAAGCCACCAATCATCAATATCAAAGCGCCATCCTGATGGGGCAATATTGCCAGCTTTTTGCAAAAGTTGGTAAAAGCGCAGCCAAACACCAATGGGCCCGGGATCCACACTCCATAGCCCCCAGGTCTCTGCACCAGTGCCAGACGTGGCGCTACCTATGGCTAGGGATGCAATATATTGAGGTTGAACACGACGGACTTTAGTTTGCGCAAGTAGTGGACTAGCAATGGCAGTGACTAAGACTCCCAGTGAAGAGACAAGCCATTGGCGGCGGGATAACTTATAGGGTTTTTGCATAGAATTCTCAGCACGTTTAGACCGACTTTGCTCAATTACCACAAGCTAACATAGAAAGAATGGAGAGTTGATAGAATTTATAAAATTTTACAAACCACCTAGGTCCCTTAGGTTCTTGTGACTGAAAAGATCGACTTACCTAAACGCTAATCGACAACCTATCAAGCCGATCTTGCGCTCTTTTTAGACCCGCTGCCACGCTATATGTACGGACTAAAATTGAATGAATTTCCTCACCAAGTATTTTAATAATATCAAAATATTCTGGGATTGGGGGCCTGACGCCACTTTGCACCTGACCTTTACGCTCTAATTCATCAACCAGTTCCACCACTGGGCTCACCATTTTTACCTCGGGGTCGGCACTGGTTGAATAACGAGTGCTCGAATAGTTACCATTTAAAGCATACCATTTGATCAGCTCTGGCCTAGTTAAGTATTTCATGACACGCCAAGCAGCATCTTTGCTTGCCTTGCTCATATTGTTGGGGATAGCTAAGGAAAAGCCCCCAATGGGCGACACAGAAGCCACCCCAACTGCGCTAGGTGGAGCGCAATAGCCGACCTGCCGAGCAACAGTTGTGTAATCACTTAACTCCACCATGGATGCTCGGATGGACCAACCATATGTCATCGCAGCCTCGCCTTTAGCAAAAGTACGGATCCGCTTATCCCAATCGCAAGTTAGGCTGCATGGGTGAGCATAATCGAGTAACTCTAAAAGATATTCCATCGTCTTTTCGCCCACCTCGGTATCGACTCTTGGGCGTCCTTGATGAAATAATCTATTCGACTCTGTGCTTTGCAACATGATGCTTTGGCCCATAGACGCCATAGTCTGCATAAAAGTATGAGCTATGGGAGTACCTATCCCATAGTTCATGACAATACCACTTAAGCCTGGCTGTACCTGATGTAATTTCTGTGCGGCTTGCAAAACATCGTCAACTTGCTGCGGTGGGCAACCAATATCAAACTCTTCAAACAGATCGGTACGGTATAAAAATACCTCGCTAGTGGATTGAATAGGAATACCATATTGGTCGCCCTGGTAAGCTGATCCCTGCCAGGCAGCATTATGAAAATCTGTAAAATTGAATTTCTCTTCATCGATTCTATCATTCAGAGGCGCAATCATTTTTTTAGCAACAAATTCACCTAAACAAGGCAAATCAAAGGCAATGAGATCGTACTCAGACTCCTCTAATAAAGCGTTGCGAATGGACTCTTGTCGGAGATCATCCAGATTCATCACCACCATCTCTACAGTGCCACCGCAAAATTCATTAATTTGACGAGGATTATCTGCCAGAAAATTAAAAGTGGGATCAGTGGGGCCTAATATGCGTAGCTTTTTATCAAAACCGACCCCAAAACTTAAGGCCGAAGGAAAAGATAGGGTGCTGGACGCCATATAAGAAGCACCAAAATAGAAGTCATCCAACGACTTGCCACCCTCATTAAAACCAAAAGTAACGCCGATGTGAGATTTAAGTTGAAATGCATATTCTTCGAATCTGCCGATCAGCTGTTTGGAAGGATGTAAGGAAAAAGACTTTCCAGTTTTGGAACGTTGACGTTTTAGTATGTAACCGTCATCAATCAATTCATTAATTCGGCGTATCGCTGTGCCATAGGGCACATTTGCTGCCATCGTCAGGGCTGTTTGGGTAAGGATTTTACCTTCAAGATGACGGCGCATGGCATACAAAATGATGTTCCAACGAGAATCCACACCAGACAAGGTATTTTTTCCCTGCGCCATAAACTGTATTTTTTCTACAAATTCGAGGATAGACAGTAATTCAGTTTGGGTCATGGCCCTACCAATTGAATTGATAATATCGACAACATTTTACCTAGGTGTGTTAAGGAAGTCATCCTTCAATGAGAGTGGGCCCGCCGAGGATTCACCAGCCACTGAAATAAATAGGTGGAGCCGCACTAACGACTTCCACCATAAGTTTGGGCGCTCCAATAGCCTCTGTTTTTGTGCGCTCATGGCTAGGAATAGGGCTAGCAATAGACTGGCGCAATGGCCTTGCGTTCTTTAACTGATCGATTACAAGCAAGAGCTATAGCTAGAGCATTGCGACCATCAAATTGATTACACTCTATAGAATTTTTGTTTTGTACCGCATCAATAAATTCATCAATAATAATGCGATAGGATTGTTCATAGCGCTCCAAAAAAAAGTATTCTAGTGGTGACGCCATATTAGTGTGGGTGTCAGAATAGCTGAGTAACGAGTGTTCATGTTGGTTTTGTGTTTGCAGCATGCCCTTGGAACCAAAGGCTTCTATGCGCTGATCAAACCCGTATACGCTCCGCCGGCTATTGTTTACATGGCAAATGGCGCCACTGGGCATCATCATCATGGTCATGCTGGTGTCGATATCACCCAGTTCACCGATCTTAGGATCAACAAGACAGGACCCGGTGGCCATGACTTCAAGAGGTAACTCTTGGCTGATCCAACACATCAAATCAATGTCATGCACTGTGCTGTCAATAAAATAACCCCCAGAACTTTGTAGGTAGTTGACTGGAGGTGGACATGGGTCTCGACTCGTCAGTAGCAACATATGCAAATGACCGACGTCGCCTGCTAATACGGCTTGTCGAAGTTTGCTAATTTGTGGGTCGAAGCGGCGGTTAAAACCCAACATAAAAGGTATTGGATACTGGGCTAACGTTTGCAAGCACTGATCGACCCTTTGTATCTCTAGATCAATGGGCTTTTCACAAAACACCGCTTTTCCAGCTTTTGCTGCCATAGTAACAATGTCTAAATGAGTCGGTGTGGGGCTAGCAATAATAATGGCATCGATAGCCTCGTTATTGATGGCAACACTAATTTCTGTGCACGCATTTGCTTGGTATTTATGGGCTAGTTTGGATGCTGATTCTAGTGTTCTACTGACCACATAAACGAGCTTACAATGTTCATTTTTCGACACATTATGGCAATATATTTGACCCATACGACCAGCACCGATCACTGCAATATTAATCACGCCTTGGCATCCTCAATAATCATTGCTGCACCTTTTTCGCCAATCATTACTGCGGTGGCATGAGTATTGCCCGATACCACGTTGGGCATAATAGACGCATCAACGACCCGTAAACCCTTTAATCCGCGCACTCTTAAACGATAATCTACAACAGCATCTTCTTGCTCTATTGTGCCCATGCGGCAGGTCCCTGCGCCATGCAGCAAAGACAAACCATTTTGCCGACAGTGAGCTTCTAATTCAGCCTCAGTTTTTGGGCCTGGCCCCGGGGAAATTTCGCTTTTCACAAACTCATCCATGGGTGCTGTTTGAGCGATTTTTCGGGCCTGTTTGAGTCCTGCGATGGCCGCATCAATGTCATCTTGATGCTTAAGAAAATTAAATTTAATGACGGGTGCGTCTTGTTGGCTGGAAGTCTTGATGTGACAGGAACCTCTGGATTTAGGCCGAATATGTTCAGCCAAAATCGTAAAACCGGAAAACGGTTTGGGCTTCAAATCTTCGCCCGTATTCCAAGCCATTAAAGTAATCATCATATCTGGGGTTTTAATATGAGGAGCTGTGGTAATAAAAGTATTAGAGTAATTACCATTGTCGGCAAAGGGACCAGTTTTAAACACTAGGTACCGTAACAACTGTAAGCCGCCTAAAATCGGATTATTGTATAAATCGTTAACGGTAATTCTTTTGCTGCACTGATATTCTGCACTGATACCGAAGTGGTCCTGAAGGTTTTCCCCCACTCCTGGCAGCTCGTGCTGAACTTCAACACCGGCTTTCTCAAGTACCTCTCGATTACCTATACCCGACAATTCTAGAATCTGTGGTGAGTTGAAAACACCACCGCAAACAATGACTTCTTTAGTCACAAAGCTATCATATTTTCCAGACTTGTTGCTCCAACGAACACCCGTCGCTACGCCGTTCTTTAGAATAATGTTCTCGACCATTGCACCAAGCTGCACTGTAATATTTTGCATTGCAGGCCCAGTTAGAAATCCCGACGCGGTACTCCAGCGCCTTTGCTTTTTAGTATTGATTTGTACATAGCCTGTGCCGACTTGGCCGGCACCGTTAAAGTCATTGTTGCGGGGGGAGCCAAGCGCCTCAGAAGCACTGTGGAAGGCTTCACCCAAAGCATGATTAGAGGGCAAATCGGAAACTTCTAAAGGACCACCCACACCATGGAATTCGCTTGCACCGCGCTGTTGATTTTCTGATTTTTTAAAATAGGGTAGCACTTTCTCCCAGCCCCACCCAGCGCATCCCTGGGCTTCCCAAGAATCAAAATCTTGTGCCTGACCGCGCATATAAATCATGCCGTTAATAGAACCAGACCCACCAAGCACTTTGCCTCTTGGCTGAAATAAAGGCCGGTTATTCAATTCTGGCTCTGGTTCGCTGGTATAGCACCAATTAACCTTCGGGTTGTTGTACAATTTAGAGTAGCCCAATGGAATTTTTATCCAAGGGCTGTTGTCTTTTCCTCCCGCCTCCAGCAATAATACTCTGTATCCAGCTTCGCCCAGGCGGCCAGCTACTACGCAGCCTGACGAACCTGCACCTATAATAATATAGTCGTATTTACTTTCCATTGTATTTAATGTGCTCTTTTATACTAACCCATTGTCCGGTGTCTGCAGAGGACTGCATAGCATCGATGGTGCGTTGGACTCGGTAGCCTTCTTGAAAATCTGTAAACAGTGGTTCGCTGTTTAACATCGCATTAACAAGTTCGGCCACCTCGATCACTTTTAAATCGTTAAACCCAATGTGGTGACCCGGCGCTGGGCAAAATTGATTGTAGGGAGGGTGCTGAGCGCCTGTTTCTATTTTGGTAAACCCGGTTTCGGATGTATTTTGAATAGGCTTATAAACGTGGATTTCATTCATTCTTTCTTGATTAAAATGAATGGCCCCAAGGGTGCCCGTGATTTCGAAGGACAGGTCCATGTTGCGCCCTGTCTGCAGCCAGCAAACATTAATACTGCCGATACAGCCGCTAGCAAATTCCATCAACACATGTGAAACATCATCAACTTGAACCGGTAGCATTTCATAACTTCCAAGTGTGCGCGGCCTGTCTTTGACGACCGTTTTTTGGTGTGCATTCACTCTGCTTATAGGGCCCAAAAAATAGCGAGCTAATGATGTTATATGGCTACCTATATCAGCTAACGCCCCTCCCCCTTGGGGGTGGGTCCTAAATGAATGGGGTTGGCGTGATTCACCCATATAGTTTTCGGCATGAGTCCCACGAAAGCTGACAATGTCGCCTAGGTCACCGCTTTCTATCATGGTTTTAGCCATTTTAAAGAGTGGGTTGCGTAAAAAATTAAACCCCACTTGAGTAACGACACCGGCATTATTAGCTGCATCCACCATACGCATAGCCGATTCTAAAGTGGTCGACAGAGGTTTTTCACAATAAATTGTTTTGCCATGGCTTGCAGCAAGGATAGCCATTTCCTCATGGAGCCCGTTGGGGGCTGTTATAGCAATAATATCGATATTTGGGTCAGCGACCATGTCCTGCCAGCAGTCTGTACTTGAAATAAAACCGAGAGCGTCTGCGTTATGCTGCGCCAGGGTTTTGTTGATATCTGCTAAACAAGTGAGCTCTATTTTGACTGGAAGATTGAATAAACTGCTTACGTTGCGAAAAGCATTAGCGTGACAACGGCCCATAAATCCAGACCCAATTAAGCCAACGCGAATAATAGGTTTATTATTTGATTCCATGCTAATTTCCCTGAGATCCATTCATCTGTTGGCTGCATATAGAGAGCCAAGTCTGATTATCGTTGTAAGTTATGGAACCACTCAAAATATGATTTGTCTCAACCCTGTTTGGAGCAAAAGCCATAAACACATTTGCCAGTTGTTTCTTAATTGTTAGTTCGATTTCACCCGCCGTGAAAGGCTTCTCTCAACGAGAGAGGCCTTTTTCCAAGGGCTTTAGCTGCCTAAATCAATAGGCAATTGTCCTTCTAAAAATGAATACTTTATTAGATCAATTAGTAAACAGATCGTTAATCAATTGCGTTAAATTCTAACGACCCGTTTATTGTCAAACTACCAGCTTGGACGTTCAAATTGGTTAACGTTGTTGGCTTGGATTTTTGGAGTTTCAATTTGGGCTAAAGTGGGTACATCAATACCGTGGGCAATTTTTACTGCAGTTTGGATAGCTAATATTGCATCATCTTCTGCTGATTGCTTATTGGATCCTGTTTCCCAACCTGTTTTGATAGCGTCCCAACCTTCACCAAATAAGTTACAGGTTACAACTTTTACGTCACCGGGCTTTTTGCCTTTAGCTTGTAATGCACTAATTACGCCTAAACCCATGCCATCATCAAAAGCATAAACACCATCAATGTCGTTACCAAACTTAGTTAGGAAGGTCTCCATAACCGTCTGTGCCTTTTCACGATTCCAATCGGCTGATTGGCTAGCAAGGATATTGACGTTGGGGTATGCATCTTCTATTTTATCTAGAAAACAGTTCTTTCGAAGAATCGAAACGCTATAACCTGGCGTACCTTCAACTACGACAATATTACCTTTCCCATTGAGTGAATCGCCCAGCATTTCTGCTGCTTGTTCTGCCTGAGCGCAATCGTCCGGACCTGTGTGGGCTTTGATATACCGGCGACCAGCCTCTCCAATCGGTGAATTTGACGTAATGACAGGGATACCCGCACGTGCTGCTTGACGCACTGCAGGTATCAGAGCATTCTGCGAGGTTGGCCACAATACAATAACGTCCAAATTTTGAGAAACCATATCCTCAATTTGGTTGAACTGCACCGCTGGGTCACCTTGAGGATCCATCACTGTCGCATCGATACCAAGTTCTTTTGCATAGCTTACTGCTGTTTCTGCATATTTGGCTTGGTAAGCATTGGATCCTGGGTATAACACGGTAATACCAATCCGGGTTTCGGAAAGTGGTTTTGTCAACTTGCCACCCAACCATTCAGGTGCATTGGCCGCTTGAACTGCGCTCGTTAGCAGGCCAGCACACAATAATCCAGCAATAGAAATTACTGATGTTGTTTTTATTCTGTTCATCACTTTGACACTCCGTTAAATTAATAATCTTTCAGCCCAAGCCTCATTTGCTCGGTCTATTATTATCATCATAATTGGCAAGCAGCCCGCAATACTCAATATGTCCAAATTGGATATTTTATTAGTATCAGAAAAATTTGAATCTAAAAGGGAGAATGAGGAAGCTTATTTTGTCTATTAAACATAGCCAGTCTATAAGATGTCCATTTTGGATAAATTCCTGCTACTAATTAACTATTGAATAGACCTATGATGGAATCAGTAAAACAAAAACTAATGTAGATTTTTTATTATGGCCCTTCTCAAAAAAGCCAGTGATGCAGCGCAAAAACACGGTTTGATTGGTGGTTTTGCCATCTTTTTAGCAGTGGTGTCTTTGTCTTCACCAGAATTTCTTACCCTAGGGAATATTTTAGATGTGATCCGTCAAGTGTCGATCACTGGAATGATCGCTATTGGGGTGACGTTTGTTGTCATTACGGGACGCTTAGATTTGTCAGTTGGATCGATGCTTACCTTGCTGACGGTTTTAGTCGTGGACCAACATAATCAAGTAGGGCCTGCCATTGCCATCGCATATACTTTGCTTGCGAGTCTCTTAATTGGAATGGTAAATGGTTATTTGATCGGTTTTATGCGGTTAAACTCGCTTATTGTTACCTTAGCGATGTTGTCATTGTTGCAGGGCGCCACACTATTTTACTCGGGTGGTTCAAACGTTAACGTAACTAACCCTCAAGAAACTTGGTTCCGGTTTTTTGGACGAAGTGAGTTTATAGATATTCCAGTACCTGTTTGGATATTCTTCTTTGCCGCATTGGTGGGCAGCTTTGTACTTTTAAAAACTAATTTTGGACGTTGGGTTTTTTCCATTGGAGGAAACGAGACAGCCAGTTTGTTTTCGGGTGTGCAAACCAGATGGGTCGTTTTAATTGCTTATGTCATCTCTGGTTTTGGAACTGGGTTAGCTGCCATTATCATGGGAAGCCGAGTCATGGGTGCGCAAAGTACGATTGGTCAAGGATATGAGCTTACGGTTCTTTCTGGAATAATTCTTGGTGGCACATCTATGCTGGGTGGGTCGGGTACCATTTGGCGAACAGTCATTGGCGTCACAATGCTAGGCTTCGTGCAAAACGGCTTGTTGTTATTAGGCTTTGCTTATTATGTTCAGTGGTTGGTGACATGGGCCGTTATTATTCTTGCGGTGTGGATCGATTTAGCTGCTAAGAGAGGGAGGGTTTTCGTATGAGCAACTCTGTAGGTGTGAAAAAAGACCACACTGCCAAAACGATGACATCAATTCAAAGTTCAAGCTTAAGCATATTAAGAATCATTCGAGCGCAGCACATCTGGGTGTTCTTGCTTATTTGTATGCTGGTGTTTTCTTTTGCTTCGCCATATTTCTTCACCCTAAATAATATTGGTAATGTGCTTACGCAGGGATCTTTTATTGGCTTTCTTGCCGTGGGAATGACCTTGGTTATGCTTAATGGAGAGATCGACCTTTCGGTGGGTGCAACGTTAGCTTTATCCTCAGCCCTTGCTATAGGTCTTCAGGACAGTATTGGTATTTGGCCCGCTATTATAGTGGCTTTATTGTCGGGTGCTTTCTTTGGTTTCATTAACGGCGCCTTAGTTGCATTATCTGGAATTCATTCTTTTATAATCACACTGGGTTCACTGATGGGTATTCGTGGAATTGTGTTCATTTTTACGGGTGAAGAAGCCTTAATGACCAGTGATTATTCATACACAGAGTACCCAGAAATTTATCTTGGCCCAGTGTCACTTACTGCAATGATATTTTTCGGTTTCGCCCTGTTTTTTCAGTGGATTCTTTCTAAGACCAAACATGGATTAGAGACTTATGCCGTTGGTGATAACGAAAAGTCTGCTCATGAGGCGGGCATCAGAGTTCGACGTCATAAGGTCATTAATTTCACCCTTTGTGGTCTATTAGCCGGGGTTGCTGGCGTTTTGTTGTCTATGCGCTTAGGAACTGCAGAACCCAATGCCGCTAGAATTTGGGAACTGTGGACTATTATTGCTGTGGTTTTGGGCGGTACACGCTTAACCGGAGGGTATGGCAGTATGTGGAAAACAGTGGGGGGTGTTATTACTCTAGCGGCGCTTCTGAACGGGTTGCGGCTGCTAAACACGCCTAATTACATCGAGTTGATCGTCATGGGAACAGTGCTTGTGCTCGCATTAATTCTTGATAAAACGTTAACTTCTAGCCAATCTAGGTAGGGTGAAAAAATGAATGAAATTATTGTAACTGCTGATTCTATTTTGAAAAAATTTCCGGGTGTGATCGCACTTAACAGAGTTAGTTTTGATATCAGGGCCGGCGAGGTGCATGCGCTAATGGGTGAAAATGGCGCAGGTAAATCAACGCTTATGAAAGTGCTATCAGGCATTTATAACCCTGATGAAGGCGCCATTCACCATCGTGGCAAAAAAGTCATTATAAAGACACCCAAAGAAGCCCGAGAATTAGGCATCCTGCTGGTGCACCAAGAACTTTCATTATCACCCGAATTGTCAGCTGCAGAAAATATTTACCTAGGCGACTGGCCAACCAATCGCTTTGGAATAGTTAACAAACGAAAAATGAACGCAGCAGCGAAAATTGCCTTAGATGAGTTAGGTTGTAATTTTGGACCCGAAGTTCTTGTGCGTAATTTGTCAATTGCGAAGCAGCAAATGGTAGAAATTGCGCGCACGTTAGTCTTTAACGCCAATGTTGTTATCTTTGATGAACCCACTGGAACACTTACAACTACTGAAAAAGATCAGCTTTTTGAAGTCGTGCGATCCTTACGTAAAAAGGGTGTGGCGATTGTTTACATTAGCCATAAAATGGATGAAATTTTTGAGATCGCAGATCGAATTACGGTTCTCAGAGACGGAGAGGTGCAGTGTACGGTGAACACTAGTGAATCAACCATTGGAGAAATCACCAATAGAATGATTGGTCGAGATCTAGACCAGTATTTTCACCGAGCAAAAGCAGAATTTGGCGCCGAGTTATTAAGTGTTAATCAATTAACCATACGGGGTTTGTTTAAAGATGTTAGCTTTTCAGTCCGAGCAGGAGAAGTGGTTGGTTTATATGGCTTGATAGGCGCGGGTCGGTCTGAAGTTGCTGAAACACTCTTTGGTGTGCGCCAAAAAGATAGTGGCGAAATCATTTTTGATAATCAAAAGGTAAGTTTTTCATCCCCAAAACAGGCCATTGAAAAAGGGTTGGCACTGGTGCCTGAAGATCGGAAATCGCAAGGGCTGATATTGGGTATGGGCGGCAGACACAATATGACTCTGCCACACCTTAGTTTATATTCAAACATGGGGGTTCCTAGGGTGGACAAGGAACTGCAAGTATTTGAAGACTATAAAACCAAACTTGAAATTAAAACGACGGGGCCAGAGCAATTGCTTTCTGATCTGTCTGGTGGTAATCAACAGAAATTAGTTCTCGCCAAATGGCTATGTGCCCATCCAAAATTAATTATTCTTGATGAGCCAACTAGGGGCGTTGATGTGGGTTCCAAATCTGCCATTCATCAATACATCGCGACACTGGCTGAACAAGGCTTAGCCGTGATTGTCATTTCTTCAGAGATGCCAGAAGTGATTGGTGTGAGTCACCGCATATTGACCATGGCAGAAGGGCGGCTGGTTGGAGAGTATACGGGTAAAGAAATGACAGAAGAAAATTTAATTGCAGCAGTGTCAGGGTTGACTGCGGCCTGATAAAACGGATATCAAAAAAATTAATTCATAGACACTTCTTGGAAATCTTTAATAAGTTCATGTGTGCCCTAAGTAGTTTTCCTGAGGCAGGAAAGGGGGGTCTTCCCCGGTTCATCTTTACAGCATAGGAAATAACCACGTTGAGTCTTTATATGTGTGCTCTAGAGCGTATTCTGAGAGCGATAAACTTGTCCACTAAAATGAACCGCTTGAAACACTTAGATCAAATAATTCGATACGTTTTAATACTCGAACATCGAGTTGAGGTACTTCCTCCAATCTAGGACCTCGACGATTCTGAAATCGTCGCTGGGTAACAATTGCGCCCATAAGTGAACCATTTAGACTAAATGAATGAGATGACACGCTGTAGCATTTTATGAGGCTTTTAAATCAGAATCATAAGCTCATAAATTAAGAAAGATTCCTAGGGTCACGCGCCCAGATGTTATCAAGATTCTGGATCGCTTGAGGCAGGTTTTTGTTTGTTGACATTAGCCCTCACTAAGGCCCGACAAAGTGATGATTTGGGTTCTTATGTGTGTAGGTACTAATCCCCTTAACAGAGCCGGTGGCGTCGCTATTCTCAAAGAGGTCCTTGATATTCATACTCAAGGTGGAGTTAGTGAACTCATGGGGGTTTTAAGTAATGATCTGGGAGTGTTTACTCACGCTGGTTATAGGTCCGTTACCCAGATTTCTGGGCCACACAAAGTGGGGGGTACCCCCAAGACATAGTTTAGGAAATAAGGAATGAGACGTTAAGTCGGGCACTCTTAAACAGACATGCCTGCTTCAGGGTAATGTTGAAATACTGCTGCTGTGCCGTCAGCGCCGATTATATAAACATCGTATGCTTCACGCTCTTCTTCAGGTCCCATCCCGGGAGAGCCGTAAGGCATTGCTGGCACGGCTAAACCTAAAGCATCAGGGCGGTCTGTTATGAGGCGTTTTATGTCGCTGGCGTCAACGTGTCCTTCGACGAAGTACCCATCAATTTTAGCGGTATGGCAGGACATCATATTATTGGGGACGCCACTCTGAATCTTAAACTCAGTTAAAAAGCTGCCAGAGCGATCTTCAGTAGTAACATTGAAGCCTTTGTCTTTTAAAATTTCGATCCATGCATTGCAGCAACCACACTGTGGGTTTTTAACCACATGTATATCAGGGTAAATGCCCTCTGCTAAGGCAGCCAAAGGAGCAGCAACTAGATAACCTGATGCAAGTATTAACAATTGGCGCCGGCTTAACGATACTTTGTTCTTCATTGCTGATTTTCTCAACATCGTGCTAATTATTTAATATGGCATCCTAGCACATCCATAGTATGAAGATCGGTTGATTGTCACTGTATAGGTTAAAGACGAACTAGCGGGAGATGGTGTGCCCAAAGAATATGAGCAACGCGTAGAGGAAATAGCTCTAAGTTATAGCGATACTGCCTATGCAGACTTCTAGATCGCTTATAAAAGCTCAGCGTGCTGTGTATGCTGGATGTGAAGGCTTAACCTTCAAAAGGCACCCCACTGTTGATTTATATTGAAAAATACACATAAAATATATTTTAGGTAAAGTTTCAACTACCCATATCAAAGCTAGTTTGCTCACTTATCGGCAGTAAATTGATCTTCTTCTGATCCAATAATTACCACTTCGCCTGTCTGCGAAAAGGTTCTATTTACGTCAGATGAACCATATATTACCATTACCACCAGTTGCTCATCTGTATCATTAAACAGCTGATGTTGCACATCTGAAGAAAGATAGGAAGAATCATATTTATTACAAATTAATTCTTTACTGCCACCATTCAAAACGATCCTAAGAGTACCTTCTAAAACTGTAACTTGTTCCTCGGCATTATGACTATGTGCCGGCACTGAGGTCATAGGAGGCATAAAAGTAATACCTGAGTGCAATGAGTTTGCACCAATTTGTTTACTCGCAATTAAATGATTTTTAATGCCGCGCCCACGCTCATAAACTGGTAATTCGTTAAATTTTAGATGGTTAATCTTTTTATTCATAGCTGTTCTCTTTTCTATTTAATTATGTAGATAGATCTTAAGGATGTTAGCGGAACCAAAGTACCACATTAGGAAATGCTGCAATCACTACGATACCTATAATTAATGCAAAAAAAGCTGGTATCGCTTTAACAGCAATTTTTAAAAATGGCTCATCACTAACGGCAGACGCCGCAAATAAATTGATCCCGACAGGCGGGGTAATAAAGCCGACTGCTAGGGTACAAACCACGAATACACCAAAGTGCACCGAGTCAAAACCTAGTTCAATTCCGATTGGTAAAAGTATAGGCATAACGACTAAAATAGCTGCTATTGGCTCAAGAATAGAGCCTACGATTAATAGGACAAGAATAATAAGAGCGACTGATCCAACAGGCCCTACCGGTATGCTGAAGAAAAAAGACACTAGGTCGGAAGGTACTCGTAAAATAGCCAATACTTCCCCAAGCAAAACTGAAAAAGCAATTATTGGAGCCAAAACTCCTGTAACCACAGCAGCTCTAAAAAAAGCCTCTTTGAGTTCAGTTAAACCGAAGGACCGATGAATTAATAGCTCAACAATCGTCACATAAGCAACGGCTACACTAGCCGCTTCTGTTGGAGTAAATACACCGCTGTAAATACCACCCAAAATTATCACTGGCGCCCCAAGGCCAAATTTTGCATGCCAGAGTGATGCACCCACCTCCTTTAATGAAAACGCACCACTTTCAGGCACACCCCAGTCGGTGTGCTTGCATACAAAATAGTTTGCAGTACACATTGCGATTGCAAGTATCAAACCAGGAAATATACCTCCTAAAAATAAATCACCGATGGATGTGCTAGTCGCTACACCATATATAATAAAAATTAAACTAGGGGGTACGATAACGCCAAGTATTCCACCTGAAGCCGCAAGTGAGGCGGCATAACTTGCCTGATATCCTCGCTTTTTCATAGCTGGCACCATTATTCTACCGATGGTGATGGTGTCTGCTGAACTGGAGCCACTTGTGCCTGCAAAAAAGAAGCAACCAAGTATCGTAGCCATGCCCAGGCCACCACGGATCCAACCAACTATGGCTTCACCCAGTCGAACCAGATTATTTGCCGTTTGCCCACGTGATATTATTTCACCAGCCAGAATAAAGAGAGGCATAGCAAGCAACGCCCAGCTATCAATGGCACTAAAAGGAACTTCTCCAAAGACAGTAATAGAGTATACGTCACAGCCTAAAATCATAGCCATAGATCCAAGACCAAGTACCACGAAAAGAGGTACTCCAATGCCAAGATGCACGAGCATTAGTGCTGCAATTACTAGTATAATTATAGAGTTTGGTTCCACCTTTTTATCCTTTTTTGACTGGTATTGACGTTGATTCATCGTTGTTTTTTTCTAATGGATCAACCCAATTCTGTATGATTCGCACGATGATGAGAAGCCAGCCTAAGGGCAACGCGGCGTGTGCAAAAGACATATTGAGATCAATAGCGGACATCACTATTCCAGCTGACCACTGTATTTCCATCAACTCTAATGAATAATAAACAATGGCGCATGCAAGGAATAAGGTTAAAACATCAATATACAAACTTAACCATCTAGCTTTTGAAGGTGATAACCAGTTTGGAATTAAATCGATACGAATGTGCCGAGAATGTCTAATAGCCTCTGAGGCAGCCACGTAGGTCAAGTAGACAAACGCATATCGTGCCGTCATTTCACCCCAAGCACTTGAAGCCCCAAAGGCATATCTCCTAATAACTTCTATTAAGATAATTAAACAGAAATACGAGTACGTGCCAATAATGAACCACTTAATTAACTTAGTGTCCAAAAACCTCATAAATATTCTCATCAGAATTCTGTTCCTGCCAAGTTAATAGTTCCATTATTAATTCAAACAAATGAGGCTTACTGAACTCTTCCCAGCTCACATAATATTTAGCTTGTAAGTCATGATGTCATGCCCGCTATCCGTTCATATAGATCTTTGCCATAACGATTCTTGAATTCATCCCAAACGGGTAGTTTATGGCCAGCAATAGCACTCCAAGCTTTCTTCTCATCATCGCTTAATGTGTGCATTTTAATTCCTGATGATTCCCATAACTTTACTATTTTCTCGTTAGCAGTCCTTTGTTTTTCTTTTTGATATTCAAAACTTTCAGCAGCTGCTTTCATAATAGCTCCCTGAACATCGCTTGGTAATTTATCGAACCACTTTTTATTCAGAACGGTGATATGACAATTAAGGCTAATCTGAGACATTGTCGCTGAGCCCAAAGTTTCGTATATCTTTGTTGCTGTAAGTGGACCAAGACCAACGTTCAATGCATCAGCTGCACCTTGCTGTAAAGCTTGGTAGGTTTCACCCCAGGCAATAGAGACTGGGTTCGCAGGTGTTAACTTGAACACCTGCTGCTCAACTTTCGAACCTGTGACTCTGATTTTTATACCATCCAAATCGTCTGGCATTTTTATTACTTTATCTGCTACCTTCGATACTCCAATAACACGGTGCCCTGCATTGGACCACATACCAGGTAGAACTTTGAAGCCTTTACTCTCAGGCTCCTTTATCAAATCACTATCCACAAAAACATCAGAAGCTAATATCTCTTCAAATTTTTCGTTGCTCGGAAATAAAAATGGGAAATCTAAAAGATTGTATACACTTGCATACGGTGTAAAGTTTTGCGTCGACAATTGACAAGCCTGAATTGCGTTGGTCAACACCTTTTGTGGAAGAACTGTCTGTCCACCTAAGCTTCCAGCCTCATGAATATCTACTAATAATTTTCCACCTGCGTACTTCTCAGCTCTTTCTTTGAAAAAATTTAGACCCGTGGCCATATAGTCTTTGGTAGCGTCACCAAAAGTATGACCAAACGTCATGACGTAATCAGCTTTCGCTGCGGATGCAGTTTTTGCAACATACGGTAACGCTAACCCTGCTAAAGCTGCAGTTCCAGTTTTAAGTACATTTCTTCTTGAGATCATTTTAAGTTCCCCTGTAAATTTAATATATTCATAAACTTCACGTTTCAGTTAAACATCAGTGACTCAATAATCACATTCATCTAACACCCAACCTACACAGTTATAAACAACATTTATACAGTCGATACACCCCTACGTGGAGTGTTCTTTTTTTTAAACTTGTTACAACGCTTTAATAAAATTGTTTATTACATGTTGTAATTAATACATTATACTAACTAGGTTTTCTAGTCAAATGCTATGTTATAAGCATTATTGAAATCAGAATCGTCTGATATAATAATGAACATAAACAAGTGCTTAAAAAGGTATTACTAAATCAAACGATCAAATAAACAATCAAAAAGACCACATTTGGATGATATCCGGACCACCAATCGTGCGAGAATTCTGGAGTTATTGCTTCAGCGTGATACTGTTTCACGCAAAGAATTGAGTCAAAGATTAGATCTAACCAATGCCACTATTTCACGTATCACAAAAGAACTTATTGCTGAAGGCGTCTGTTGCGAAGGCAAATCCTATCAGTCTGGAAATCAACTGGGACGTCATCAAACCGATATTTTCATCAATCCTGAAGGTGGATTCGTAATTGCAATATGCATATCTGCATTTTCAAGGATCATTACGATCACTGATATTTCTGGTAAGACACATCATGAAGCCAAAATACCACTCCAGGCCGTCAAATCACCTAAATCTGCAATAGAATTTATATCTAATTATGTCGAAGAACTGACTAAAAATGGAGCATTAAATAGAAAGAAAGTACTTGGTGCAGCGTTAGCTATCGCTGGTTCTATTAATATCGAAACGGGATATCTTAAACAAGCACCTCTGTTAAAATGGAGGAATTATCCTTTTGGTGAGCACCTTACTGAGCGCTTGGGATGTCCCGTCCGAGTTGAAAATATTGCTGACACACTTTGTTTAAATTACCTCGAAAGAACTGGTCTTGAGGACGACCCGTACATGAACATTTTCTTAATCCATGTCGCTGTAGGAATGGGTGCAAGTCTAGCAATAGACCGCCGTATTGTGAGAAAACGTGGGAATGAGGGACTGATTGGTAAAACACCCGCTTTATGGCATTCTGACAAACTCATAAGACTCGATGAAATTTCGTCAGGCGAAGCAATTCTTCAGAGGCTTGAAGGCACCAGAAATTTATCAAACGATACTCATTCAAATATTACAAAGCGCTTTCAAAGTGCAGTTGATTCATGTAACAAAAACTCTGTTCTGGAGAAGGAGATATTTCTTGAAGCAGGGAAAACGTTAGGGGCAAGTCTAATGGCATTAACTGTGACCTTTTCTCCAGACATTATCGTATTGGCCGGACCTGCTGTGGCAGCAGAAGCCTTCTGTGAAGGAATTACAAACACCTACCGGGAAATCTCAAAGGGTACAGATGCTGAGACTACAAAATTCCTAATCAACAAAACATCCTATATAGAAGCGACCATAAATCTTGCTCTTAGGGAATATTTATGTGCTGACATAGTCCGTTAGCTTTTGCCTTTTATTATTGGTCTTCAACTTTCAAATGAAACACCTTCGAAGCAATTTTCCAATTACCAGCAACTTTTAGTAGAGACAGGTAGTCGGTGTAACGACCCCCTGGCAAGATCAATAAATCTACCTTAGCTAAAGCAATTGTGGGGCATGTTATGTCAATTGATAAAATACGATCGTCCCTGTTCTTATTCTGGCTTTCTGGCGAAATTCTGGATGCTATTCGTTCATGAAACTGATCCATATCAATTATGACTGCCACATCATCTGACACATTGCAGACATTGGCATTTGGCAAAAATAATTGATTTATAAGTTCAACGTCACATTTGTAAAGAAGATCAAAGTAGTCGTCGAGTAGGTTTAAAATTTCAGAATATTCAGTTGCCATTTGTTTTTCAAAGTTAGAATTTTTCTAACAGAAGAGCCTCGTTTTTATAATTAAAAATAATTATTATTTACATAATGTAATTAATTATAAGTAGATAAAAAATTGAAGTCAATGACCCAGGTATTGATCAATTGTAGTCTATGCACTGAGGGCCCATGGAACATGCATTTAATACTCAAATATATATATGAATTAACATACTTACAATGTTCATAGATATATTTATTACTATGAATAACCTTAGCATCGTCAATATATTAATTAGTATTTTTCGTGTTTGACTCACCACACAGCATTACTGATGGGTGAGCGCTATATCGTCTATGGTTTCATCGTTGGGACCGGGCCATGTGCGAACTTGGCAGACGCTCAGCTAAAGAGGACTGACAAGACTTCAGTCAAGCCATTTGGAAAGAGTCATCATAGGTATGTTCACAGTCTTAGAACTAAAGAAGTCATCGCTATGCGCGAGCTATTATCAGAAATCGATAAATCATTAAAAAACCCATCACAGTATGCCTAGTGGCAGGATAACCTAGGCCAATAAGCTATGTAATTATTCAAAATGATTTTCTATTGTCTTTTCATGCGTAAATATTGCCACTGGTGCATGCGCGAGCGGCGGTGGTTTTGACCCTAGTGGTTTTTCACAAAGGGGGGCAACGCTAACTTTAATAGAGACTAAAGTATAATTGTAGAGACTAAAGCATCATTGTAGGACCAAAGTATAATTGTTGTTAAATATTTTACAAGTATGCTTAATTTAATCTGGCATGCTTTGTTACATGCAGACCTTCAGATTTAATAACTACAATAAATGGAGAAACTCATGATACCAAGTGCATTTGAGTACCATGCAGCGACCAGTGTGGCAGATGCCGTGTCGATGCTTGGACAATATGGTGAAGAAGCAAAAATATTAGCGGGCGGGCACAGTCTGTTGCCTATGATGAAACTTCGTTTCGCTGAACCTGCTCATTTGATAGATATAAATGGTATTGAAGAGTTGCGCGGTGTGCGAGAAGAAGGTGGTAATATTTGCATTGGTGCGATGACGACCGAAAACCAACTTATTGCGTCGCAATTGTTATGGGATAAATGTCCTCTCATTCCTCAAGCAGCAAAACTAGTTGCTGACCCTCAAGTAAGAAATCGTGGCACGATTGGAGGTGATATTGCGCACGGTGATCCTGGGAATGATCACCCCGCCATCATGTTAGCTTTAGGCGCATCATTTGTATTGGTGGGCCCTAATGGTGAACGCAAAGTACCTGCGGGTGATTTTTTTCTTGGGACCTATTTCACCTTGTTAGAGGAAGGTGAAATGATGACTGAGATTCAGGTGCCGATTCCAGCAGCAGGTAGTGGCTGCGGGTACAGTAAATTGAAACGTAAGACCGGTGATTATGCGACCGCCGCTGCTGCTGTTCAGTTACAACTTAGTGGTGATGTTTGTTCTAATATTACTATCTCTCTGACAAACGTAGCTCCGTGCTCATTTATAGCAACTGATGCATCAGAATATTTGACAGGAAAAATCATTGATGAATCGTTGATTAGTGAAGCCGCTGAAAAAGTCATGGCTGCCTGTGATCCCGCTGAAGATTTACGTGGTGATATTGAATATAAAACAAGTATGGCAGGTGAAATGGCACGGCGTGCTATTCGTCAAGCCTTGACGAATGCGAAAGGGGAATAAACAATGTCGAAGACACATATTCAATTTAAATTGAACGGCTCAGAAGTAGAAACATTGGTAGAGCCGCGTGAACTTTTGATTCACGTGATACGTGAACAACTGGGACAAACGGGCAGCCATATTGGCTGTGAAACGAGTCATTGCGGTGCGTGTACCGTCGATCTGAATGGAGAGTCGCTAAAATCGTGTACGATTTTAGCGGTGCAAGCTAATGGTGCTGAGGTAGCAACAGTTGAAGGCCTTGCAGCGAGTGGGGAGTTGCATGCCGTTCAGGAAGCTTTTATGCAAGAGCATGGTTTGCAGTGTGGTTTTTGTACTCCGGGCATGTTGATGCGTTCTTATCGGTTCCTACAGGAAAATCCCAACCCTACGGAGGAAGATATTTGTCAAGGGATGTCGGGTAACTTATGTCGTTGCACGGGGTATCAAAACATCGTCAAAGCCATTCAAGTAGCGGCTGTAAAGCTGCAAGCTAAATAACGGAGCGGATCATGTCTACAGCTACAGAAGATAAACGCGAACAAGAATTACAGGGTGTTGGTTGTTCAAGAAAAAGAAAAGAAGATCCTCGATTCATTCAAGGTAAGGGTAATTATGTTGATGACGTTAAGCTACCCGGAATGTTGGTTGGCAAAGTGGTACGTAGTCCATTTGCTCACGCAAAAATAATTTCAATTAATAAAGAAGCTGCTTTAGCTTTGCCAGGTGTTCATGCTGTTTTAACAGCTGACGATTTGAAACCTCTCGGTTTACACTGGATGCCTACTTTGGCTGGTGATGTTTGTGCAGTGTTAGCGGATGAGAAAGTGAGCTTTCAGTATCAGGAAGTAGCCTTTGTTATTGCTGATAATCGTTATATCGCAGTGGATGCCGCTGATCTTGTAGAAGTTGAATACGAAGAGTTACCAGTAGTGGTTGATCCTCATCATGCAATGGATGCTGATGCCGCCATTGTCCGTGATGATCTTGTGGGGAAAGATGAAGCAGGTGGGGGTGCTCGTAAACATAATAATCATATCTTTAATTGGAATGTCGGTGACAAAGACGCGACTGATCGTGCTTTTGAATCTGCAGACGTTACAGTTAAACAGGATATGATTAACCAACGTGTTCATGCCTGTCCGCTGGAAACCTGTGGCTGCGTTGCTTCTTTTGACAAAGTTAAAGGTGATATGACAGTTTACATTACTTCACAAGCACCGCACATAGTACGTACAGTTATTACCATGCTATCAGGTATTCCAGAAAGTAAGGTCCGTGTTATTTCTCCAGACATTGGTGGTGGTTTCGGTAATAAAGTAGGCATTTACCCAGGTTATGTTTGTGCGATTGTTGCTTCTATCGTCTTGGGTCGTCCAGTTAAATGGATTGAAGATCGTACTGAAAACTTATCAACCACAGCGTTCGCTCGCGATTACCATATGGAAGGTGAACTGGCAGCTGATAATGAAGGTAACATTAAAGCATTACGTGTCAACGTATTAGCTGACCATGGTGCTTTTAACACGCATGCCCAGCCAACCAAATGGCCAGCGGGTATGTTTGGCATCTGTACTGGTTCTTACGATATTCCAACAGCTTATGCGAATGTTGATGGTGTATTTACCAATAAAGCACCGGGCGGTGTTTCTTATCGCTGTTCTTTCCGTGTTACTGAAGCTGTTTACGTCGTTGAAAGAATGATCGATGTACTGGCGCAAAAACTCAAAATGGATCCTGCTGAAATTCGTATGAAGAATTTCATCCAGCCTGAGCAATTTCCTTACAACTCTGCTACAGGCTGGGAGTATGACAGTGGTAACTATCCTGCTGCACTGAAAAAAGTGATGGAGGCCGTTGACTATCAAGGTTTGCGTAAAGAGCAGGCTGAGAAAACTGCACGTGGTGAACTGATGGGAATTGGATTGTGTACGTTTACCGAAATTGTAGGTGCCGGACCAAGTAAGTCGTGTGACATTTTAGGTGTTGGTATGTTCGATAGTGCCGAGATTCGTATACACCCAACCGGTAGTGCTATAGCTCGTATGGGTACGAAAAGTCAGGGGCAGGGTCATGAAACCACTTACGCCCAGATTATCGCGACGGAACTCGGAATATCTTCAGAAGAGATTCAGATCGAAGAAGGTGATACCGATACTGCACCTTATGGTTTAGGTACATACGGTTCACGGACGACTCCTGTCGGTGGTGCCGCCACAGTTAAAGCGGCACGTAAAATTCGTGAGAAAGCTCGTAAGATCGCTGCTCACTTGCTTGAAGTCAGTGAAAATGACCTTGAATGGGATGTTAATCAGTTCCGCGTTATTGGTTCACCTGATCAGGTCAAGACCATGAAAGAGATTGCATGGGCTGCTTATAACAATGTGCCTGATGGCATGGAAATGGGATTGGAAGCTGTGGACTATTATGATCCACCGAATTTCACCTTCCCATTCGGCGCATACCTTTGTGTTCTTGATATTGATCGTTTCACAGGTGTAACTGCAGTTAGACGTTTCTATGCTCTAGATGATTGTGGTACTCGTATCAACCCAATGATTATTGAGGGTCAGGTACATGGTGGTCTAAATGAAGGTTTTGCAGTATCGATGGGGCAGGAACTACCCTACGATGCAGAAGGTAACCTCTCAGGTAATACCTTTATGGATTATTTCTGGCCAACCATGGTGGAAACGCCAAAATGGGAACTGGATTACACGGTAACACCATCACCGCATCACCCAATGGGCGCTAAAGGCGTAGCGGAGTCTCCACATGTTGGTAGTATTCCATGCTTCTCGAATGCTATTAATGATGCATTCATGCAGTTTGGTGCTAAGACGCATATTGATATGCCACATAACGCATTCCGTGTATGGAAAACGATAAAAGAAATGGGTCTAAATAAATAAAAGACAAATGATGTTTATTATTCTGAAACGGAATGGGTTTTAGTAAAGGCTTAGTTTAAGCGAATCAAGATAAAGCGAGCTTATGATGTAGTGTCATAAGTTCGCTTTATTCTTTTCAGTTATTTAATCAAGAGAATAAATAAAGTGAAAGTAGAAATTAATAAAGTTTTTCCAATGGATGCCCCTTCTAGCGATGCTTGGACTTTTTTACAGGATATTTCTGGTGTGGCGGGTTGCATGCCTGGTGCTGAAATTACTGAGCAAGTTGATGACTCAAATTATGTCGGTAAAGTTAAGGTAAAAGTAGGTCCTGCTACAATGGCCTTTAATGGAAAAATTTTAGTACAGAATATCGATGCTGATAAGTGTGAAATGACAATGCAAGGTAAAGGCATGGACACAAAAGGTTCATCATCAGCCACCATGGATCTGACAGCTTATGTTCGTGAAACAGAAGGGGGAAAATGTGAAGTTGTTGGTGAGGCCGTTATTACTGTCACTGGTAAAATGGCGAGTATGGGCGGTCGGATGATGAATCAGGTTGCAGATCAGATTCTAAATCAGTTTGGTGCTAATTTTGTAAATAACGTACTCGCTATGGGTGAAGGTGCTGCTGCAGAAGAAGCAGCGGTAAAAGCAGCTGAAATTCCTAAAGAGCTGAATGGATTGGCTTTTGTTTGGGGTTTATTTATCGGCATGCTTAAAAGCCTTACCGGCAAGAAAACATAACTCGCCATTTAATGTAGGTCCTTATATCTAACCGCATAGGTTTATTATTACAGCATGAAAGAACTTACGGTGTTCCAAGCGCGTTTAGCTGAGGCAGATTACGTGGCTGATAAAGATCTGGCTGCAACGCTATTATTACAAACTAAATTACATCGACCGCTACTGCTTGAAGGTGATGCTGGCGTTGGTAAAACTGAAATCGCTAAAACGCTAGCAAAGATTTTTGGCTGTCCATTAATCCGTTTACAGTGTTATGAAGGTTTGGATGTGAATTCTGCAGTTTATGAATGGAACTATCAGCATCAGTTGCTTGCCATTAAAATGCAGGAGTCAGCGAGTGATAGCCAGGCCAGTAAGGAACAAGATATTTTTAGTGAAAAATATCTACTAAAACGGCCACTACTTCAAGCTATTACGATGGACAAGTCTCCAGTCCTATTGATAGATGAAATTGACAGAGCTGATGAAGAATTTGAAGCGTTTCTTCTTGAAGTACTTTCTGATTTTCAAATTACCATTCCTGAGTTGGGTACTATCAAAGCCATTACAAAGCCTCACGTAATTTTAACTTCTAATGCGACTCGTGAATTAAGTGATGCTTTGCGTCGGCGGTGTCTCTACCACTATGTTGATTATCCTAGTTTTGATAAAGAGTTACGTATTATCACAACTAGAATGCCCGAAGTTAGCCAACGTTTGGCCGGACAAGTTGTCGAATATGTACAGTCACTGAGAAAGATGGACTTACGGAAGATTCCTGGAGTTTCAGAAACGCTAGACTGGACGGCAGCATTGTTAAAGTTGAACTTGTCATCGTTAGATAAAGACCCTGAATTGATCATGAATACATTGATGTGTTTATTAAAGACAAAAGAAGATCATGATTTGATTACAAGAGATGTTTCAGACCGTTTAATTGCTAGGTCGGGATAATGGCTAACCTAAGCCATCAAGAAGACTTTGAGTTGGCAGATACGTTGCTTGATCATTTATTGGGTTTTTTACATCACATGCGTAGTAATGGTTTTCATCTTGGAATTCAAGAAGAGTTGGATGTGATGAAAATGGCCGAGTCCGGCATTCTGTTACAGCAGAAGCTTTTGCGTTGGGGCTTGCGGGCTTTGTTATGTTCATGTGCTTATGACTGGCGGCGCTTCGATGAATTATTTGACGCTTTTTGGATAACACCTAACGGTACGCGCGAACAGGCTTCCAGTTATTCGAAGCAGATGGAGAGTGAAAAAGGTCTTGATGGTGGGCAGCAGGGTGGTGGTGGAGATGAAGCGGTTGAGGCCGATCACGCTGAAGAAGGCGATGATAATGATGCTGGTGAAGGTGGCAGTAAAGGTGGAGCCAGTGTTCAGCAAGTGACAGCGAAAACCGACTTTCGACAATTGTCAGATGACTCAAAAATGCGTGAAATGGAATTGCTAGTTGAGCGTATGGCTAAAAAGATGCGTCGTCGTATGACACGTAGGCAGCGTGTACAGAGACAGGGTAATCGTATTAATTTACGCCAAACCATTCGTAATAGTTTACGTTACGGTGGTACTCCGCTGGAATTGGCATTCATGAAACGTAAAAAACAGGCGCCTCGGTTAATATTATTATTAGATGTGAGCCGTTCCATGAGCTTGTATAGTTTTCTTTTTTTACGGTTTGCAAGAGGCATTATTGAAGCATTTAAAGATTCGGATGCTTTTGTTTACCACACACGCTTGGTCCATGTTACAGATGCATTGCGTGAACGTGATATGACAAAGGCAAAAGAGAAGTTGGCATTAATGTCATCTGGTTGGTCTGGAGGCACGCGTATTGGTGAATGTTTACAGATGTTTAATCATGAGTATGGTCGACGCATAGTTAACTCACGCTCAATCGTTATGATTATCAGTGATGGATATGACACTGGTGAACCCAAGCAACTGACTGAACAATTACAACAGTTGAAACAGAGAGCCAGAAAAATTGTCTGGCTCAATCCTTTATTAGGGCGTGATGGTTATGAACCCATTGCAAAAGGTATGCAAGCCGCTTTGCCATTGCTGGATCTTTTTTCGTCGGCACACAACTTAGAAAGCCTAATGAAACTAGAACCTGAATTAATGAAGCTTTAGGAAATAAACAATGAGAATGGAAAGTGATGCACTACTAGATAGGGCCGCCAGTCTAAAATCTGAAAGAAAGCCTTTTGCCCTGATAACAGTAGTGCGGGCTGTATCACCAACTTCAGCAAAGCCTGGAGCTAAAGCAATTGTTGAAGCGGATGGGGTCATTCAGGGATGGATTGGTGGTGGATGCGCGCAACCTGCCGTGATTAAAATGGCTAAAAAAGTATTAAAGGAAGGTCAGGCTCGTTTAATTAGAATTAGTCCAACTAAAGATGGATATGTAGAAGAAGGCATTACTAACTTTGGAATGGCTTGCCATAGCGGAGGCACTTTGGATATTTTTATCGACCCTGTTATTGCTCGTCCTGTTTTATTATTAATTGGCGCTACAGCAGCAGCGCAGGCCTTAGTTGGACTAGCGCAACGAGTTGGCTTTTCTGTTACAGCGGCTTTTCCTGGTGCAGATTCAGAGATGTTTCCAGAAGCTGATAATATAATTGATGGCTTTGATGTGGCAGATGTTGTTCCTGATTTTGTTATCGTTGCAACTCAAGGCAAACTTGATGAACAAGGGCTTGAGGCAGCTATTACTACTAGTGCTGATTATATTGGCTTTATTGCCAGTAAATCTAAATCGGATAAGCTTAAAAGTTACTTAAAAGAGAGCTGTGGCGATGTACTTCGCGTTGATGCCATTATCTCACCCATTGGTCTTGAAATTGACGCAGTTACACCAGAAGAAATAGCGTTATCTGTATTGGCCGGTTTAGTTAAGGCTCGACGACAGGCTGTAGAAGTGGAAGAGGTTCAATCAGCAAGTTGTTGTGGCGGTAGTCGTGAAGTAGAGATTTCTGCTATTGACACTGTTTGCGGTATGTCAGTTGAAGTAAAAGACGCTGAATTTCATAGTAAGTATAACGATAAAGATTATTATTTTTGTTGTGGTGGGTGTTTGCACCGTTTTCAAAATGAACCAAGGAAGTATGTCAGCGCATGAAAACAGTATCTGCAATATTATTAGCGGCAGGTGAGTCTCTCCGTATGGGTGAGGTTAATAAACTTGAGTTACTAGTTGATGGCATGCCTTTGCTGCGTCGTACAGCAGAAATGTTATTGGCTTCAAACTTAAAGAAAGTTGTTGTTGTGCTTGGACATGAAGCTGAAAAAATGCGAGCTATACTTAAAGGTTTGCCACTTAATTTTGTTGAAAACGACGCTTATCGTGATGGTCAGATGACATCTGTTTATAAGGGCTTATTTTCGCTCTCTGAAGTTTGTGATGGGGTGATGATTTGTTTATCGGATCAACCTTTATTAAAGACGGAAGATGTTAACGTATTGATAGAGGCCTTTGGTAAGCGTAGCTATGGTTCTATTTTAGTGCCGGCTTTTAAAGGGAAACGGGGAAACCCGATTATTTTTGACTATCTACATCGTCAGGAAATTTTAAACGGTGAGCGTAATTTAGGTTGTAAAAAATTGATCGAAAAAAACCCTGAAGAGGTTAATGTTTTTGAAATGAATAATGACAACGTGGTGTTCGACCTTGATACCCCGAAACAATACTCTGCTTATACAGAAAATATTAATAAGGCTTCGGCCATATAAAAATTAGAGAATATAGTTATGGCTAAAGAAATCATTGATGTATTAAAAGATATGCGTGAAAAGGGTGAACCTTACGCAGTGGCAACTGTGGTTAAAACCATTGGTTCGGTTTCAGCCAAAACAGGCTCTAAAGCGGTTATAGATAAAGATGGCCTAGTGGTTGCTGGCTGGGTTGGCGGAGGCTGTGCGGAATCGACTGCTTGCGAGGAAGGCCTTAAAAATATTGAAAGCGGCGAATGCACAGTTATTGATATTGATCTCGATGATGAGGTTTTAGGTGCAGGTATGCCATGTGGAGGCAGTATGCAAGTTTATGTTGAGCCAGTTTTACCTTGTCCAACTCTTTGGTTGATGGGGCACGGTCGCGTAGCAGAAGTGATGTGTCAACTGGCTGATTTAATGGGTATAAATGTTATTGTCAATGATCCAGTCATTAGTTGGGAAAAATACCCAGCAGCAGAAAAATTGATTACTGATGATTTTGATTACGATCAGCTGTTGCCTGAAGTGGGTGACTTTGTCGTGATTGCAACTCAACATAAAGGAGATCATGAGTCGATGAAACGTGCATTAGCCTCTAAAGCAGAATATATAGCACTCATTGCAAGTAGAAAACGTTCACGCCTGGTGCTTGATTATTTGCGTTACGAAGGCTTTAGTGAAAAAGAGTTAGAGCGTGTTATGGCTCCTTCTGGTTTTGACCTAGGAGCGAAGTTGCCAGAAGAAATTGCTCTTTGCGTCATGAGTGAAATTGTTATGGTGCGTCGTCAGGGTAGTGGCATGCGCATGCGTGATAAATTAATGATGGAAGCAACTCAAACCGAACTGGTAAGGGCTTAATTTGATGTTGGATGAGATTGTTCAAAATAGCTCACTTGACGATACCTTTGAGGTAGAAAAAATTCGTGCTGATTTCCCCTTATTAATGAATGCTGGAGATTCATTACATTATCTTGATAATGCTGCGACAAGCCAAAAACCCAATGCAGTGATTGATGCTATTAGTAACTGTTATAGCGAACATTACGGCCCTGTTCATCGTGGACTTTACCCTTTAGCCGAAGAAGCCAGTCAACATTACGAAAATGCACGTACTACTCTGGCTAAATTTATTAACGCTCCTGATGATCAGTTAATTTTCACTCGTTCCACAACCGAGTCTATTAACATGGTGGCACAAGGTTGGTTACGTTCACGCCTGAGCAAAGGGGATCAGATTTGGGTAACACGTATGGAGCACCATGCAAATTACCTACCTTGGCAAGCCTTATGTAACGAAAATGATGCAAAGTTAAAAATTATTGAATTGAGACAAGATGGCAGTCTCGATTTAGATAGCTGCATTGGTCTCTATGATTCAACGACTAAACTAATTGCTGTTACTCATACCTCTAATGTATTGGGCACAATTAACCCTGTAAAAGAAATTTGTGCTAAGGCTGCAGAGCAGGGTATTGCTGTTATGGTTGATGCAGCACAATCTGTAGGACATGTACCTGTTGATGTCATTGATATTGACTGTGATTTTTTAGCCTTCTCAGCACACAAAATGTTTGGTCCGACAGGCATTGGTGCGCTTTATGGAAAAGCTGAACGACTTGTTGAAATGGAACCACTCCTGCTTGGCGGAGGCATGGTTGACAGCATTAATGAATGTAACAGTGTCTGGATGCCATATCCTGCAAAATTTGAAGCGGGCTCACAAAATTTAGCAGGCGCTTTGGGTTTTGCCGCAGCAATCAACTGGCTGCACGAAAATGACATGGCTTTGATGCATAAACATGTTATGGGCTTAACTCAATATGCTCTGGATAGTTTGTCTAAGTTAAATAGTATAGAAATTTATGGCCCACGCAATGCTCAACAGCGTGCTGGAATCGTTTCATTTAATTTAACAGATGTACATCCACATGATGTTGGGCAAATTGCGGGTGAGCTGGGTGTTGCAATCAGAGCAGGGCACCATTGTTGCCAACCACTTATGCAATATATAGGTGTTGCTGCTACTGCACGTGCTAGCTTTGCTCCTTATAACTCTTATAGTGACATTGATGTATTAATTGAGGCTATTAATGAAGCACATAGTAAGTTTGCGTAGGTCTTTCTTGTGACGGATAAGAGCATATACAAAGACGTATTAATGGATCATTACCGAAATCCACGTAATAAAAGTGACTTGTCTGATGCCGATGCAGTGCACCGTGGCACTAACCCTCGTTGTGGTGATGACCTAGAAGTGGGTATTAACCTTGATAATAAAATGCTATCCAAGGTTAGGTTCAGAGGGCGTGGCTGTTCTATCTGTCTGGCTTCTGCTTCTATGATGACAGAGACCGTTATAGGTAAAAATAAGGTTGAAGCACATCAATTAGCTGAAGGTATGAAATCCTGGTTTGGTGGCCAAGGTGAGTGCCCAGTTGATGCTTTGAAAGCATTAGAGGCTGTGCGCGGTCACTCTGCAAGAAAACGATGCGTATTACTTGCATGGGAGGCTTTGGATGATGCACTTCGAGCAGAATATTGACCTAGCGTATTGCACCTGATAAATGCTAAATGGTCTTCAATAATAAATATTAGAGCTAATAACAGTTGAGTTTAATGTAATGAGTGAGAGTTCCCGCAAAAATAAAAATATCCATATGCTTTGGCCTACACCTATATTACGTAAAAAATTCCCGCAATATGAAGAAGTGAACGAATCATTAGTAAAACTTTTTTGTGAGCATCGTATCGCAGATAAAAACAGTGATATTGAAGCTCCTATCTATTCAAGCACTGATGATTTGTTAAGGCAGTATGATAATTCGTCACTTAACCAGTTATTTGCTTTCATTTCTCAATCTGTATTTGAAATTTCCAGCACAATGAATAGTGAAATATGGAAAAACAGCCAATCGAAGAAGATGAATATGGAAGTTGTTGGCGCCTGGTTCCAGATTCAAAATGGTCACGGTTATCATGAAACTCATACCCATGGTAATTGCGCATGGTCAGGTGTTTATTATGTTCAGGTCGATGATAATGAAAAACGTGAGAGTAACAAGGCACTTGGTGCGATGAACGGAGTTACCCGTTTTTATAGTCATCACATGGATGTTATTGGTGGCGGTTACATGGATTCAGGTAATCTCTATTTGCAGTCCACTGGCTTTGATTCTAAACCAGAAGAAGGCGTGTTGTGCATATTCCCGGCACATCTAAAACACACAGCAATGCCATATATAGGCCTAAAGGATCGTATTATTGTTTCGTTTAATGTCCAGGTTCATGGTGACCAAGGTGATGCAGTATTTGATTATGACTTCTATTAAGTCAGTAATAATAAAGCTTTATTGATGTTAGGTTTATACAGAGGAAGGTAAGTGGGATTTGAAAATATTGTAACTCTTGCGGCTTTGATTTTCGTAGCTGCTACATTATATTCATCGGTAGGGCATGGGGGTGCTTCAGGATATTTGACAGCTACGGCGATGTTCAGTATGACACCCTAGAAATGAAACCGGTTGCGTTAACCTTAAACATTCTAGTTGCTTCTATAGCGCTTGTTAAATATTTGAAAGCGGGGCGGTTCTCCTGGTCAATACTCTGGCCCTTTGCGCTTGCTTCTATTCCTTTTGCGTATATAGGAGGGCTAATTCTTTTACCCAGTATATATTACAAGCCACTTATCGGCCTTGCGCTTATTTATGTGGCTTATCATTTTGTTATGAATTCAGCTAAAACAGATTGTGAAATTAAAGCGCCATTTATGCCTATTGTTTTGCTGCTTGGAGCGGTGCTTGGGTTTTTCTCTGGTTTAGTAGGTGTTGGTGGAGGGATTTTTTTAAGTCCGTTACTTATAATGCTTAAATGGGAAAATGTAAAAAATGTTTCAGGGATTGCTGCTGCATTTGTATTGGTAAATTCTATCGCAGGCTTACTTGGATTTCTTTCTTCAAAAACACCTCAATTACCAGAAGGGCTAACTATTTGGGTCATTGCGGCAGTGATTGGTGGCTACATTGGTTCTGAATATGGAAGCAAGCGATTTGGCAGTTCAACAATACAATATCTTTTGTCATGTGTGCTTTTAGTTGCAGGAATTAAAATGATAGCAACAATGTGAGACTCAATTAGGTTTGTATGTTTTTTTAGTGATTCAATTCATTTTATAGCTCTTCTTAATACACCAAAAAAATGACTATACCTTTGTGTGCAAGCCCAGTGAATCACAAGGGTTCTGTTTTTGAATAATCATTTCAGTAGGAGCTTTCAAAAGTTGGACTGAAAAACAGCATCGCAGTGGCTAATCAGTTTGACCTAAATACCCTACCCTTCTGTGGGGCCAGAACGCGATCAGGTGGCTTATGTAAGCACAAGGGCAACATTCGTAATGGCCGATGCAAACGCCACAGTGGGGCCTCCACAGGGCTGATTAACCAAGCTTTTGGGAAGGACCATCACAGGTATACTCATGGCCTTAGAACTAAAGAAGTTATTGGCATGCGTGAGCTTTTAGCAGACATGCATAAGTCACTAGGAGGTCTGTAGATCAGATCTAGTTAGCATCACTAGCGCTATAGTGCTAGAAGAGATAACGCAGCTTAGGGCATGGCTGTAAGGTGCTTAATCGATGTTAGAGCAGGTGTGAAGTGGGGGATTAATTCCAGAACTATAGGCTTAGTTCAACTATTAGGGCTGAATGATCTGTGAGGGTTTCCCGAGTGCTATGATCATAGTAGCAATTTACACATTGATCAGTGACATGCTTACCAGCGAGCGCATGGTCAATCCTAAACCCATTACCAGCGTTTGAGTACCAACTATATTCCTGAGTTGGCTCGCTATTATGAGTGCGCCATAGGTCGGTCAATGTGGTGTCAGCCAGATTCACAAATTGGTCCGCGCAATGAAACTTGGCACCTTCAGTATCTAATGTATTGGAACCAGTATTAAAGTCACCAATTGCCAGTAGGTCACTGCTAGGCACGGCCTCTGTCGCAAATCCTGAGTTAAAAGAAAGGTGGTGTTAGTGAGTTTGTTCTCCGACTTTTTGATCTTCAATAGGATCCCGAGTAGTATCATAATTTGATTGACGACCCAGCCTACTAATGGATCGTAATTAAATGTATGGGAAATATTGAGTTTGCTTATGGGAAATGATGGATACTTGGAACATGTTTGACGACCTATCACCTGAGAACCAGTTACGGTTTGATCTAGCCCTAATTCACCGCTATATGGCAGACCATCAATGGAATGAAGGTGTTGTAAACCATTTAACAGCCATGTTGCCAGATAGTGCCGAACATTTTCTGGCACTTCCATATGGTCTACATTGGTCAGAAGTTAAAAGTTCAGATTTTTTAGTAGCAGATTTTGATGGACATGTGATTTCAGGGGTTGGCGAAGTTGAACCAAGCAATTTGAATATTCACGGGGCAATTCATCAACAAGTCCCCCGTGCCAGAGCTATCTTGCATTCACATCAACCAAATATAACCGCACTGACGTTGCTAAAAGATCAAACTATAACGATGTCCAGCCAACATGCACTGCGCTTTGTAGAGCGTATTGCCTATCTTGGGGTGTATGGCGATCCGAGTGATACAGCGATTGGTGGCATTATCGTCGACAGTTTGAAAACCAAGGATGTGTTGATGTGCGCCAACCATGGTGTAATCATCTCTAGACCCTATCTATGGGATGCTTTCGATGATCTCTATTTCTTGGATCGCGCTTGTGAAATTCAATTAAAGGCTATGCATACAGGGCGAGAACTCAATGTGATTCCAGAGTCTACAGATAACGATTATGGTCAAAATATTATTAAATGGAGCAAAAAAGAAGGCCAAAAGCACTTTATAGCTCTTCGCCGTATGTACCATAAAAAATACCCTGATTTAGTTCGATGAACTGATTTGAAACTGAGTTCAAACCCAGATCAAGACCTTGTTAAAGGACCAATCTAAAGCTGATACCTAAGACCCTCTGTATGGAGTCCCAAGGGAATACAAAAACGGTAGACAGTAACTTACTTACCTCAGTATCCCTAGGAACTCACAGAAGACAGGTTCTGTGGTTATAGCCAGTAGTTGATTGTTAAATGGAGTTATTTAAGACTCCACTAAGAACTTGGGAAGGGTCCTATACAACCATCTTCTCATATCCTACCTCCCTCATACCCAGTGGTATCGTTAAGGACTCTGCAAATGACGGGTGTAGGTAAAAAATGGTTTTGATTGAAGCAATGGGTCCCTACTCGGCAATCCCATAAGGGTGTTTCAGAAGCGCACTGTTTCGCAAGTTATTAGTTTGCCATAAGGGCCAACAGCTTCATACACCAAGTCTCGTTGTTAAACATTCTAATAATCTCACTGGAGCACCAACTAACACTTTGTCGAATATTTAATGCCAGTAGTTTCATGCTGTCTTTAACAATCCGTATAGTTGCTATCTAAACATCGGCTAGACATGTCCTGTGCTGTGGATATATCAGCTGGAGTCATTTGTTTAGTTACCTTATCTTTATTCTCACGAGCAACTTCGTTGCCGTTATAACTAGCTAAGGTGTACCACTTCACTGCGGTCTTATCATTCTGAGGCACACCATCGCCAAAGTCGTACATAGCCCCTAGATACCTTTGAGCTGTAACATACCCTTGCTCAGCAGCTAAGGTGTACCACTTCACTGCGGTCTTATCATTCTCTGGCACACCTCTGCCATTAGCGTACATAGTCCCTAGATTAAATTGAGCATGAGCATTCCCTTGCTCAGCAGCTAAGGTGTACCACTTCACTGCGGTCTTATCATTCTCTGGCACACCTCTGCCATTAGCGTACATAGTCCCTAGATTATATTGACCCTTAGCATACCCTTGCTCAGCAGCTAGGGTGTACCACTTCACTGCGGTCTTATCATTCTCTGGCACACCTCTGCCATTAGCGTACATAACCCCTAGATACCTTTGAGCTATAGCAAACCCTTGCTCAGCAGCTAAGGTGTACCACTTTACTGCGGTCTTATCATTCTCTGGCACACCTCTGCCATTAGCGTACATAATTCCTAGCTGATATTGAGCTATAGCAAACCCTTGCTCAGCAGCTAAGGTGTACCACGTCACTGCGGTCTTATCATTCTCTGGCACACCATCACCAAAGTCGTACATAGCCCCTAGATTAAATTGACCCTCAGCAAGCCCTTGCTCAGCAGCTTTAGTAAACCACTTCACTGCGGTCTTATCATTCTCTCGCACACCATAGCCATTAGCGTACATATGTCCTAGATTAAATTGAGCCATAGCATAACCTTGCTCAGCCAAAGGAGTCCACTCGAATAGGCTAGCTTTAAAGTCACCTGATTGGGCAGCTTGAAGACCTTTACTGAAGTCAGCAGCAACTGACACTCCATTTCCCAATAGCAATAAAAGGGTTAATCCAACAATCTTCTTGCTTATATTCATGTCTAAGACCTTAAAGCTTTGTGATGCTTACTATAGATACTACTAATATGGGATTGTTATTGATATAGATAGATTTTTTAATTGCCAACACGAATTGTTGTTAAAAGGAATTGGTATATTAGGAATTAGACCTAGAGACTTTTCTGAACTCTGGGTGTAATGTTTTCAGACACATTCACTTATATGTACAAGAGGTTAATCCATGAATTTAGTAAAAAAAAGAAGCCTTCTTTTAACAGCCACCTTGATCACAGGACTAATTTCAATTCAAAGTCATGCTGATGTGTTTGGTGGTAGTGGTCAGTTTGCAATGATGGGCTACTGCGATACTTGACCGAGGTTATGGCAGGCCAACGAAAACCACCTCGCTTGAAGTTGACGCACCTTTTGTTCCTACTAAAATACAACTGGTGGCATACACTGTTGAGGCTTAAGTAAATGAGTATGTTGTTCTTAAGCTGTTGCGCTGATAAACCACTAAGCGTATAGTTTTCATGTGTCTTCTATGTTCGGCACAAGCACCGATTTGATCCAGATTGCGGGGTGCTATATAAATTACTGCTAAACCGGCCCTTTCTAGAGACCCGATTTAGCTTACGCTGAGTTGGGTTTTTTTATTGCCTTTAGAAAAATGTTTTAAACAAACTTATATGGGATGGGCTTATGCTAACAGAAAAAGATTTGGCAACTATGTCACTAATAACAGTCCAGGGACTTAAGGAGCAGTTAATGAAATTGTTTTTTCGTAGGCTCCGCTTTTAAGCGACCCAAGCCCTCCCAGTGTGGGCTTTTTTATGTCTAAATATCACTTAGGTTAAGATTAATTTACACCAAAAGTAGTGCTTTACTCTCTCACCAAGTTCAGCTATCCGTTATATTTACTTTGGTATGACCCTTGATAAGTTATTATGGGTTGTAGTTAATCTGACCGCGAAACCATAGCTCCAACAATCACACACGCAGCTAGCATAAAGGGAAACAGAAAAATCCAACACGCAAAATAAACTGCAGCACCTATAAAGCCTTGCTCAGACGCCCACCTAAATAAAGATCCAGCACCAACAACTAGATATTTAAAGAGTACAATTGCTATTGCCAGCACTAAAAGGGCTAACAGAACTAATAATACTGTTTCCATGCTATACCATGCCGCCAAACAATAAAATTTGAGAGCAATCTAATAAATCAAAATGCCCTACGAGACTATGTAGCTTTTATAGAATAACCCTTCGTGACCTTATAAAATATAGGAAAAATTCTGAAAACTATTGTGAAGATAATCGATCAACGTAAACTACAATTAATGCCTTAGCTCGACAATTAAGGCTGAATGGTCTGCGAGTGTATCCTGAACATTATAGTAACAAGCCACGCATCAGTCGGTGGCTTTCATGCCAGTTAGGGTATTATCAAACCCAAATCCATTACCAGCATACAAGTATTCCAATTAATATTGCGGACCATCCTCACCTTGTTCAGCAGCTAAGGTAAACCACTTTGCAGCGGTCTTATCGCATACTGGAACGCCATCACCCTGGGAGTACATTATTGCCAGATTATATTGAGCTTTAGAATGCCCCTGCTCTGCAGCTAAGGTGTACCAACTCCGTGCAAACCAGCTTAGTGCAGTCTTGTCGTTCTGCGGAAGAACCTTGCCCTCACGGTACATCTGTCCTAGATTATATTGTGAATCAGTATCACCCTGCTCTGCAGCCAACGTAAACCAATTTACTGCTGTCTTAATATTCTTTGGGACACCTTTGCCTTTAGCAAACATAAACCCCAGATTATATTGAGCATCAGCATCACCCTGCTTAGCTGCTAAGGTATACCACTTTTCGGCCATCCAATAATTTTGCTCTACGCCCTCACCATAATCGTACATAGCTCCTAGGTTATATTGACCTATAGCATCACCCTGCTCAGCGGCTTTAATAATTTCATGATGTTCATCGTTTTTAATCATTATAGTCCTGAACGTTCGGTATGCCACTCTTCAAGCAGCGGTAGGTATGTCCTGTGCATCAGCACCCAATATTGGGCAGAAATCTACGACACAGCGTTACGTATAAGTAACTATTTAAAACAGCCAAAAATATAAACAAACAAACTGATATGGAGAATTCAATTGAGGTCATTAAATTTGTCATTCTGTTGTGAAACAGGGCTAACACCATCACAATGCTAGCAACGGCAAAGGCAGTAATATGTTCTCGATGCTTTACTTCAAAATTGCTCAACCGTATAGCTTCATTTAGAACATGCCATGCTGGTATGCTCGGCAATGCCAGAATAAAAATAGAAATACTTATTATCCAAGCCCCATCACTATCGCTATTAAATAACATCAATAGTAATAAGCCTGATCCTAGTGGAATAATACCAACTACTAGCCCTACGAGATAACGTAAAAACAGTCGTATCGCACTTTGAGATAATGCAAGTACTAAAGCTTTAATTCTTATAGGTGATGTCATAGATTATTTTTTTTTAAGGCTCTCCAAAAATACTACATCTATAAGATCATCATTTATATAGTTTGGATTCTGATTTAAGCCTTAAAGCAATTTTTACGCAGCACTAGTGAGCATTGTCAGTATGGTAGTGCTTAATGAGCGAACGTAGCTTAGGCTGCGGCCAGAAGGTGCTTAATCGATGTTAGAGAGGGTGTGAAGTGGGGAAGGGTAACATCAAAAGCTAGAGGTAGATGCTAGGCTGGTTATGTATGCGAATAACCTAATGTGATAAAATACACCTGTAAGATTTATAAAAGGTATATCAACATGGCATCACATGGCGGCATGAGAGAAGGTTCAGGTAGGCCAGCAGGGGCTGGAAATAAGGCTACCTCAGAGCTTAAGTTGAACCTGTCAGAGTTGGCTCGAGAATACACCAATGATGCCTTAGATGCGCTTGTAGAAGTGATGCAATCAAGCCAGAGCGATTCAGCTCGAATTGCAGCCGCTACAGCAATACTTGATTGGGGTTATGGCAGGCCAACGAAAACCACCTCGCTTGAGGTTAATGCACCTTTAATGCCTACGAAAATTCGACTAGTGGCTTACACAGGTTCTTGATTTATCTATCCATGATTGTGTTGGATTAGAGTATGAAATTTCCCCTACATTCATACAAAAAACACATATATACCGAAGTACAAAAAAAGGAAGGGGGGCTGTTTACAGCTAACTGGAACAAGCACTAAAGATAAGTGCTAAAGGACTGCTATCAAAGGCTTTAGTTGATACGTAAAAAGCATGGAAAATCAGGTCTGAGGTAGACCATGGGTAGACCAACAAGGGCTAGTTAGTAGGCGCTAACTGGGATGATCACTAGAAATCGTGCCCGGAGACGGCCAATCTTACAGTTCCTTTCCTTTGAGTAGCACTAAACCCCTTTGTTCTGGAAGCCTTTGAACCATACTACTGGCTATCAGCTAGGTCAATCTTGTTTGAAACTACTGCAGAAACTACTACAGTTAAATATCCAGCGGTTAACCCTTCACATAAGGCCAAACACCAGCAACTTCTCACGTAAAAACCTCCACTGAACACCTCATATAAGGCCTCTAACAGAGCCTGTGGAGACACTTCAAATGACTAATGCTACCATTCAAAAGGTGTGTTATCTCACGCTGAATAGCATCTCAGGTAAGCACAGGCATACTTTAGGGGGGAGGCAGGGCCACCACCCATAGGGGCGTTATTATTCATAAGCAGTGTTCCAGATTAGGTGTCCAGCTGTAAACCACATTTACTATGTTCACCTCAGATGGGGTTACGTGGACAGCGGTATGGGGGGTTTGTTGTGTTGGGGAATATGGTGGGGTGTTGGAGGTGGATGGGTTAGGTGTTGGCGTTTTTGAGTTCTCAGCTTAGATAGGCAGATTAAGTCTTTTTAGGCGGGGGTGTTAGGAAACGTATTGGGAATTATGCCTAGATACATCTGTGGGTGGTTTGTTTATAGTTAGAGGAAATGGCAAATTATGTGGAGGCAGCAGATAATGGAGTTGATTGGCATAGCCATATTAGTCATAGTTGCTTTAATAGCAATGAGTTTAAATAAAGACAAAGAAGGGTCAGGAGACAGCTTCATAGATTCCTTTGGCCAGACTGTAACTCTTTTGTTTTTTGGGGGAGTTGTGTTAACAGCATTGTATCTGTTTATTTTCTCCTAACTTAAAAAAGGACCAAGGTTACAGTAAAACCAATATCTTAAATGTAGTGAATAGTGCATCGGACGCTAAAAATTTCAAAGGTAAAAGACAATGGGCTCAATTTTAAATCCTACGCCAGTAACTAATGGAGTTAGTTATAGCTTCGATGGCTCAGCATCAGATAATTATTACAGCTTTACTCTTCACAGTAATGGCAATTTACTTGTCTCTGGCTCAGACGGAAATAATAATTTTATTGAAGCAAATATCTATGATAGTAACCTTGCTTTTGTTAAAAGCCTTGTTATACAAGGAGGAAGTGAGTCTGAATTACTTTCAGCAGGAGATTATTTCTTTCAACCGATTGATTCATATGGTGGTAGCTTTTCCCTTTCATCTTTAGCTATGAATGGCACACCTGTTTTAGCTACAACATTAACCAATGGAACTAGTTATAGTTTTGATGGTTCAGCATCAGATAATTATTACAGCTTTACTCTTAATCGCAACAGCAATTTAATTGTTGCTGGCTCAGACGGAAATAATAATTATTTTCAAGCAAATATCTATGATAGCAACCTAGCTTTTGTTGAAGAGCTTGTTGTAATAGGAAGTGAGTCTGAATCACTTTCAGCAGGAAATTATTACATTCAGCCAGTTGATGCATATGGTGGTAACTTTTCCCTCTCATTTTTAGCTACTGCACCTATTTCAGCTACACCATTAACCAATGCAACTAGTTATAATTTTAGTAGTTTTTCATCAAATAATTATTACAGTTTCACGCTTCATAGTAATGGCAATGTGCTTTTAGCTGGCTCAGACGTAAATAATAATAGTAGTATTCGAGCAAATATCTATGATAGTAACCTCACTAAAATTAAAGACTTGTTTTTAGATGGAAGTTTGTCTCAATCACTTTCAGCAGGGAATTACTTCATTCAACCATATGATGAACTTGGCGGTAGCTTTTCTCTTTCATCCTTTGTTATGAATGGCACACCTATTTTAGCTACGCCACTAACTAATGGAACTAGTTATAGCTTCGATGGTTCAGCATCAGATAATTATTACAGCTTTACACTTCACAGTAAGAGCATAGTAAAAGTAGCTGGTTCCATGGGAAAAAGTTATGGTGATATTATTCGAGCAAATATCTTTGATAGCAACCTTGCTAAAGTTACAGGCGTTAGTGTGATGGGAAGTTCATCTGTATCACTTTCAGCAGGAGACTATTACATTCGACCATTTCCTTACATTTTACCATTTGGTGAACAAGGCGGTAGTTTTTCTGTCTCATCCTCAGTAATGAGCAGTGTCAATACTGCCAAACTGATTGATGCTGATGGCAACTTGTGGGACTCGATTATCAATGTAGGTGATGGCAGCTTCGTCTTACAAGCAGCCTCTCAAACTTACAGATCCTACTACGGTGCTTTAGGGCGTTTACCTGACGAAGGTGGCTATAATTGGTGGTTGGGTGAAATTGAGGCAGGTAGGCATACTCTGAACTCAATGGCTGCAGGGTTTATTGATTCTAGTGAATTTAAGGCACTTTCTGACTCTGATAATTCAGGCGTAATAAGTAATGAAGAGTTCATTCTTCATATGTATAACGGCGTATTTGGAAGAGATCCAGATGTGGGTGGCCTTGCTTGGTGGGTTGGTCAACTTGATACTGAAGCAAAGACTCAGCCTGATGCTTTCATCAGCATGACTCAGTCTAATGAATATGTTGAGCTGACAGTAGGTACTGTGGCAGATATGATGTTTTATTAGAGAAGTTGTTAATAATTACAACCCAAGTTGTGCTCATGAACACCCCTCAGAGCTAATATAGGTGGGGGTATAATGGGTTTTTATGGGTTACCTATTGCAAAGCCTTACGTTGGAGTTCTATTCATGTGCAGTTACACAGAACCATTTATAACTCTTTACTAATACTTATTATAAGCCTAGGCTAATAAATAACTAATAAATATAAATTTTTCTAAGCTTATATAAGTAGCAAGCTAACTAATGAATTTGTTGGTGTTCATAAATACTACCTGTAAAAAAAGGAGTTTATTATGGCTAATCTTTTTGCCAATTATGCATTCAACCAAGACAATCTTGATTTAAGCAGGTTCTATTACAACAGTTCGGCATTCCAGCTTTATGATAACTGGAACATTTCATATAACGGAGTTCAATATTCTGACGTATATGGCATTGAATGGAGTTTAAATGGTGGACAGTACACTAGCGCATTTGCAGGTTATGACTTAACTGCGAACTCAAATGAAGTTATTACTGGCGGCGTTGCTCAAGCTTATGTAGAGCTAGGCTGGACTGGATCTAGTTGGGTTGAGATGTATGGAGTTCAAGGTCTTTCAGTGGAAGCAATGTCTATCTATTATGGAGCTACAACTAGATTGACTAATGATGATTATTTACTCTTTCAGCAGTGGTTGTCTGGGGATGACACTTTTAATCTTAGCTCCAGTATTGATGTGGCTTATGGGTATGGTGGAAATGACACTATGACAGGGAATGGATCAGACGATACTTTATACGGTGGCAATGGGAATGATTCTTTAGATGGTGGCAGCGGAAACGATTCTTTAGATGGTGGAAGTGGAATTGATACTGCTCATTATAATGGTCAGCCCTCCAACTTTACTCTTGGCAAGGGCGGTAACTCCTACACACTAGCTGACACATTGGGAAACGAAGGTGAAGATACACTAGTTAATATTGAAAGATTGCATTTTAGCAATGGTGCTGATATTGCTATCGATACTGGAGTGGGAGAAATTGGTGGGAGCTGTTATCGTATTTATAAGGCGGCGTTTAATCGCACACCTGATAAAGGTGGTTTAGGCTATTGGATAGGACAGATGGATTTAGGTAAGACTTTGGTAGAGGTATCAGCGGGGTTTATTAACTCTGATGAATTTAGAGCCTCCTACGGCACCAATCCTACCAATGGCGAATTTCTCACTAAAGTTTATAACAACGTACTTGGTCGTGACCCTGATAGTGGTGGCTATGATTGGTGGGTGGATCAATTAACCAACAACCCAGAAAAAACTTGGGACAAGGTGATGGCAGACTTTTCTGAAGGCACAGAAAATGTAGAAAACACAGACTCCTTGATAAACAATGGTATTTCGTATGACCTTTGGATAGCCTGAAATTCATTAGGGTCTGTATGGAAGGTTATGTGAATCTCCAACCTTTGCTTAGAGAATGACTATTAGAGTTAGATATTCAGCGGTATTGGGGGTTTGGTTGGGTGGGAATATGGTGGGAGTACTGTAGGTGTCGGCATTTTAGGTTCATCACGTTAGGTAGGCAGATTAGGTTTTGGTGGGTATTAGGTGCTTGGGTGTTGGTATATTAGAAATTATGCCTAGATACTTGTGTGAGTTTGGAATGCAGTGTTGCGTAAATAACACGTCTTGATATACGATAATTGAATATTGACTAAAATATTAATTTTTGGAATCTAGCAATGTGTCAATTTAGATTAATCACACTCCTGTTATGGACAATATTTTCACCTCAACTACTAGCTCAACTTAATTTTGATTTAGCATTAGGATGTTTGGATGAGTGGGTAATAAACGGGAAAAAATATCAGACAAGCGATATTCTAGCAAGTAAAAAGCACAACAAAAAAAACATTAACTGGTGTGTTGATCAAGAGCGTGTAGATAATATAAATGAAATTTACATTAGGGTCGCCAATGGAGACATTGATGCAAAACGGGAATTGGCAGATGCGCACTCAAATGGCAGAGCTATTCCAAGAAATGAAAAAATTGAAATTGGCTTGTGGTTAGATATAGCTGAAAGCTACCCTGGAGAAAAGGAGTACCTTTTAGCTTCTAAGGTATATATGTGTGACTACGTGTTTATGCTTAGACAAAAAGGTGCAGATAATGCTAACGGTGATGAATGCTTCTACTGGGCTGAAGCTGCCGCCAAGCTTGGACATAAATTCAGTATGAATATGTTAGCCAACCATTACTTACTAGGCGTCGGCACCATGAAGAATTACAAGGAGTCATTTTACTGGTTTAATGAGGCTGCACTCGGAGGTGATACGTCCTCAATGTATAGCTTGATATTCTCCTATATCAGAGGAGAAGGAGTGCCCATTAATTATAGCGAAGCATACTCATGGGCCCTAGTGTTTGACTACCATGCGAAACAATATACTAGGGATATATATAAGGAGTCATATAACCAGATTATTGAAGGCCTAGAAGGCGTATTAAATAGTAACGACAAGATGAAGGCCCAGGAGCGATCAATAAAAATAAGTCAATTGATTGAAAAGTAGGTAAAATTCTGGATACAGTCTCTTTGATGCAGTAGTTGGAATCGTAATCGGGGAATCCTGTGCGAATAAATAACCGACCCAGCCTTGAAGCCTTCACCGCTTCTTTCCCCAAAGTATTTACTCATATACTTGCGTCATATTTTTTCATATCAACAGATTAGTTTAATTACCAAGCCAGAATAGAAAGCTGTTAGCTACGACGCATTTATCCATGAAGCTGAGTGTAAAATGAGAATTAACGACTACTCAAATATAACAGCTGATTAACTATTTTTGGATATTGAGTGTGTTGGTCTATTAGGAATTATGCCTATATTTTTGGGAGCGTTTGAATAGTAGCATGTTGAGTAGTTATCTTAACGCAGAGAATTTAAAAGACACTGACCAAAGGAAGTATTATAGATGTGGGAAATTTTTCTGTTGATTTTTATAGGTTTGACTGGCTGGTTTTGCCTATCATCATTAAATGATTTTAATAATGCGAATATTCACCCAGATCATAGAAAAACTCCCAAACGCAAAAGAAAGATTATTCATGATGCAACCATAGACTATTTGCAGATAAAAAATTTAATAGAAGCTCGTTTAAGCGGCCACCTATCAGATTAGCAAATGTTAAAACTACCTACTAAAACTGGATCTATTTTAATTTTGGCCCTCGTGGAAAGACAGTTGGTAAATGTATCTATTAGTCTTAACTTGACTTGGGCATCCTATTCAGTAGCAGCCAATTTAATCAAAAAGAATAGTTTGGCCACTGAACTGTTTTCAATTATTGAGGCACTTTATGAAGAGCTTCCTAGAGATTCAAAATTTGAAATGATGCCTTTGTTTTATAGTCCTGCTATGGATAGTGACGAATCTATTTATTTGTTTAGAACAGAATGTCGTAATGCTACTTCTTTAATTTTTGAAAAGTTCTTGGACAGAGATGGCTTAAGTGTTGAGACATTAAAACGGGAATTTTTATTAGCCCACAAATACCACTACCTTTTGCCACTACATGATAAGATTTGGATATAAAGTTTGAGGATGTTTTGGTTAGTTAGATTCTTTCTCCCCTCCACAACGCTTTTCTCTCAAGGTATCCATCACAGCGAATTGAGTTTGGGGTATCTGCATACATCTTAACCAACTCTGGACTAGTGCCTTCCACTTGTTCCCAAGCTTTGATCCAACCCATAGCACGGTATGTGGGTTCTATTCGTGCTTTGAACTTTGTAGAGGCAAAGTCTAGTTCAGCAGTAATCGCTTCACTCATCACTTCATGTAGTTCTTTTTGGTATTCAATATCTAATATATAGCTGTCATGAACTGAAAGAACTGGAACACCTTTTTTAGTGAAATGATTAATTACCTTAGCGGTAATGCGACCATCCATAGCCATCAACTTAACACCCATGTCGTTACATAGGTAATGCGCAATAGGCTGGTTGTTAGCGCAGAAAGCATCCAAAAATTTAGTCAACTGTACATTTTTCAAACGCTTCTCAGCAGTGCCTTCTTCTTGATCTTGCCTAAACGCTTGGAATGCTGATGTACGATCTTTGGCGTTAATCGCCGTAAGGACTAATCCCTTAATAATGGCTTTTTGTTCTTCTTGAGTGAAGTTTGACTTTAGATTCAAAACATAAGGGTATTTAGGTGGTTGCAGTCCTTCAAGCCCATAGAGCAAAGTCACATGTAAGCCAGAGAAATCTTGCTCATCAGTCGGTTTGTCATTGATGAAGATGTGCTTACGCCAATCGGAGCCAACCATTTGCCACCAACCACCATGAAAGCGTCCTCCTAAGGCCCAGTCTTCACGATAGAATATCCGCTTTACAAAGCTGTTTAAAGGACTAATTTCTACTAATTTATAAGAGTACCTTTTTAGTATCTTGTCCTTATATCTTTGCTTAACAACAGGCTTTTCAATGGTGACAATATCAATAAAAGATTCTTCAAGAAGTTTATTGTACGCCTTTAAATCAATACGCCATTGGTGGATAGCCTCTGGAGCATCCTTATCTTCATACTCCACATACTTATGTTTCTTAGACGAATCATCCTCAATTTCAAAGTTGTTTCTACCAAGGCAAATAACTTCCATATCTGGATGACGGTATATATCTTCAATACCAAGATCAGCTTCAATGAACTTATCAATAAGGTAGGCAGTAGGCCAAAATCGGGTAACCTTTCCAGAACCTTCAGTGCCATAGTGATAGTCAATTAAACCAACACCAACAGCGAGGTGAACAATGTTTACGAGTTCAAAAGAAATATGAAGTTCATTGTAACGAGACTTAGCTTTGTAGTCAGACTTAGATAAACCGATACCAACGAGTAGAGTAGGATCTGAAAGCCAAGCTAAATAAAGATCCAGCAACAACACTTTTAATTGTTTCTTTGGCTTAGACTTAGGACGGTTACTAGCTTTAGGACTGACAGGATAACTACTTGAAAAGAACTCATCCCAAATCAGATCAATGAAAACATTGACATGCTTATAGTCAGACCACTTGTGAACATCTAAAGGTCTTGAATGTTCTAGTTCTTCAGGTAATTTAGGCTTATGGTTAGGATCTAACTTCAATACATTCATCCCTAGAGTATTTATTATAATAGTTATAAAGTAATCTAACTTCAGGTACTCTTCTTTGGGTAGCCTACTTTAATATAATTCTCTTAGTACTCATTACCATGCTCTTCCATTACCAGTACTTATTGAGAGTTTAGCTGTAAAGAGTGATGTAGTGTCTGTTAACAACTTCACTCTTTTACTTCTTCTATCAGACCTTCCAAACAAACCCTAAATCATTTAAAAGTTTGAATCTTTCAGGTAATAATTTATCTTTTTGACTTCGTTGTTTTGATACCCACTCCCCCAAGTTATAACCAGCGTATTGAGTTCTTTTTCTCACGAGGCAGTTACCATACTCTTCCTCATAAGCAATCAGGCTTCTAAACCCTTTTTGCCATTGATATTCAATAACGTCCCACACAAACCCCAATTCATTAAGCTGACTAATTTGCTCAGATTTTAAATTTCCATATCTCCTTCGAAGAGTTGATGCCCAAGAGCCCAATGGATAGCCACAATATTGAGCTCTTACATCTACCAAACAATTACCATGCTCTTTATTGTAGGAAGTAAGGTGTTTAAAACCTTCTTGCCATTTGTAGTCGGCAGAATCCCAGATAAATCCTAAATCATTCAGGCGTTCAGACTTATCAGGTTGTAGTTTATCGTTATTTTTTAATTTTCTCTGATCAGCAACCCATTGCCCCAAGTTAAAACCAAAGTATTGGGTTATTTTTCCTACAAGACAATCACCAAACTCTTCCTTATACGCAGTGAGGTTTATAATCCCTCGTTCCCATTGGTACTCAATAACATCCCAAACAAACCCAAGATTATTAAGTCGACTCCATCTCTCAGGTGCAAGTGTTTTCTCTTTAGTTCGCTGATTTCTTACCCAAGAACCCAACGCAAATCCACAATATTGACACTTTTGTTCTACCAAACAATCACCAAATTCTTCTTTATAAGAAACAAGATGCTGAAATCCTTGTTCCCATCCATAAACACGTGGATCCCACGCAACACCCAGATCGTTAAGGCGTTTAAACTGATCTTTTGTTAATTTGTCTTGGTTTTTTCGCTGCGTAGCCAACCATGTGCCTAGATTAGAACCTAGTTGTGTTTTGTATCTATTGGAGCCCGATTTTGTAATGTAGCTGTTTGGTACCAGCACATCACCAAACTCGATTTTATAGGCAACAAGGTCTCTATATCCCTCTTCCCATTGGTTATTTAAGGTATCCCAAACAAATCCAAGATCATTAAGTTGGCTCCATCTATCAGGAGCAAGTGTTTTCTCGTTAGTTCGCTGAGTTGATACCCAGCTTCCCAAGTTATAATCGTTATATTGGTCAATACTTCTGACTAAACAATTCCCAAACTTTTCTTTGTAATTCTCTAACAAACCAAACCAAAACTCCCACGATGCGGTTGTTGATTCTATTAGCCTTGTGTTGAGGGCCTTTTCAAAATCAGCTGTGATGGTTGTTGGCTTATCAAAAATGATCTTATCTGATCGTCCAACAGTGCCTCTTCTCCCTATACCATGGCGGAACTTGTCAAGCTGTTCACCCAATTCCCCATCATGTGAACGCAGTGCATTGACAACCGCCCAGACCTTTTTAAAGGGTGAAGAGTTAAGTATTTCATCAGGATCATCATGGTCTTCAATAAAGACAGGAATGATAATAGATCCTATCGATTTGCCCTTTGATAACCTTATTGCTCTACCTACTGCCTGAACAATATCTATCTCAGAGTTCTTAGGGTCAATAAACGCAACACCGTCGAGAGCAGGAACGTCTACGCCTTCTGATAAACAACGAGCATTAGAAAGGACATAACGCTGATCAGATTCAATCTCTCCCAGAGCACGAAGGTTTCTGCTTCTTTTATTGGTAGGCATAACGCCTGATACATAGCCAGTTAATAGCTCTCCATCAGGCCTAGATTTATCTGGCATCCAATCAATAACTTCAGGTAGTTTATTGGCAAAGTCTTTTGCAGCACTAACCCTCGAGTGGAAGCTAATTACTCGTTTGAGGTCATAGCTCTTCATAGCCTTAGCTAAGCCGATGTGACTGGCAAACGATTGAGCGTCTGACTGAATATCATTATCTGTTTGAACGAGTCTGCGCTCAGTAATCATTTCAGAGTAGCGTGGGTTATCAATACCAACGATCACTACCTGATAATCAGTCAACAAGTCCTGTTCAATAGCTTCACCAAACGATAACTTATGAAGCACTGCGCCAAATGCCTCATGATCATCCATTGAAACAATATCAACACCTGAGTCAGAAGCTTTCTTTAAAAAATGAGCTTGGAAGATTCTTGGAGTTGCTGTCATGAATAATCGTTTTGCAGCAGGTATTTGATCGTTATCAAGGACAGTTGAGTAAGCTGAACCAACTTTACCTGCACAACGATGTGCTTCATCTGCAATAACTAGGTCTAATGGCTTTAGGTGCATAGCTTTAAAAGCTTCAGCAATCTTTGGTGAAGACTGGTAAGTAGAGAATATAATCTTTCTGCCAGAGGATTTAAGAAACTTCGCTATCGCATCTGTGTCGGTTGTAGAGGGGAAGCTTAGTTCAGAGGTTGATAAGGCAATCGTATCCTCAGACTTTGCTACCGTATCGTCAGAACAGACGGGAAGGTAACTAAATTGTTCTTTGCTGTGGGTTAACCACTCAGCCAGTGTCTTAGATAAAAGCAGGAGAGAGGGTAGTAAGACAAGAACTGTCTCTGATTTAAGTGCTTCAGCAATCCAAAGGGCTGTTAATGTTTTACCTGTGCCACAGGCCATAATCAACTGGCCACGATCATCTAGATTTTGTGTGACTTTATCTATGGCTATCTGCTGGTATGGTTTAGGTATGTACGCCTTCTTTACGCCACCTGTTGATAGCACATCAAGGCTCTTTGGCCAAACGATAGGAGCCTCTAACAGGTCACTAAGCATCAACTGATTGACTGGTATTGTTTCGTGTTGTCGCTTAATAACACCCTTCGCATTGCGGCCTATTCCATCTGTTGTGGCAATCAAAAGGCGATGATGGATCCTAGTGTTCGTAGACTCGTTAAGAAAGGAGTCTATGTCTGTTTTGGTCACACTATTCTTAGGGCTATAGCACTTAGCTTGAATGGCCCAGTTGTTTCCATCAACATCCTCAGCTATGAGATCAATACCGCAGTCTATGCCCCAACATTCAGGCCAGTCATTCCATAGCCATACTTGTTTGAGCTTTGATTTATACATGGGATGGTTTTCTAGTATCCACTTGCATAGCTTCTCAAACTGATCACCACGTGCTTTGTTATCAGTTGAGAAGGTGTCTATTAGTTCTAAGAATGGATGCATAGCTATATTAAGAGTTCTTCAATAGATATATTAAAACTTTCCTCTAAAAAAGATACAGTGATAGGCTGATTATCTAGAGAAGCTCGGCAACTTTGTGATGAGAACAGCCCACTGCGAGGCATCCACTTAGCGTCAGCTGCTCTAACTGATACAAACCACTCAACTAAAGCTACATACTCAGATTGGTTATCATCATTACTATCAAGAATTAAATTTGGTTGCTCTAAATTGCAATCTGACAATGGTTGATTGTTCAGTATTACGTCACGAACTGGCCTTGCTCTGTCTATAATCTGCCCAATTCCTACATACCCATTGCCTCTTAGATAAGCAGCAATTATATCCCCTTCTTCAAACCTAACTATCTCGTCACGAAAATGTGGACTATGGCCAGCAGAAATGAACCCATAATTTCTGTAATCATTCCAACACCTATATTCACATTCACCAACATTGTAGTAGTAAAAACCATTTTGATAATCAAAACTATTAAGCCGCTTATGTAGTGTATTGTCTGGCCTAAAGTTAGCTGCATAATGACCAGTAGCAATATTTGTTAGTTGCTTTCCTAGTTGCCAAAGCAATGTCTTTTCAACTAACAGAGCCTCAGCGTCAGTTAGACCCCGAGCTATAACCCGAACTATAGCTTCTAAACCTTCTCTTTGAATGGCCCTGATCTGCCTAGTCTTAGAGGAATTAGGTTCTTCACGAAGGTTGGTTTCTAAAATATGGGCATTCATTCTAGATCCAGTTCCTTTGCCAATATAAAACTCTTGGTGGTTTCTTGGGTCTATATATACATAAACATAACAGTCTGGCAAAGTGGATCTCCTGTAGTACTGACTAGTCCAACTCTGAAAACAACACCTTCTTACTTCTGACTTTTTCAATCTGTGCCATCGTCATCCAACAGCTGATGTAATAGGTGCCATCGGTTATCATCTTACCCAACTGAGATTTGCTGATTGGACTTTTATTTGCTGCAGGAGTATTGACGCTGCTGCTATCTAAGACACTTTTGACAACACTAGCTTTGATACCAAAGTTCGTATTCTCTGGAATGCTTCCAGTGTCCTTTAACATTTGCATTGCATCCAGTTTAGCCACTGCTACACCCACAACATTTCCCATATCATCAAGGATTGGGCCACCACTATTTCCACTCTGTAATGCCGCATCTATTTGCATATTTGAAAAATCATTACCAATACCAGTAAGAGAGCTGATGATACCTTTGGTTACTTTGACTGACGAACTGACTTTGTAACCGAATGGATACCCTGCAACATAAATATCTTGGAGTATTTCTGGACGTTTAGAGCTAAGCGAGAACACTGCTAAGGGTTTGAAGTTGCCTTTTAAAAGGGCCAAGTCATTCTTGGGATCATTGGAAATAACCCTCATCCTAACGTCTTTTTCTGGTGTGTGAATAAAAACGTCCTGACAGCCGTCTATAACATGGCTGTTAGTCATCACATATCCAGCGGAGGACACAGCAAATCCAGATCCAGAGGACGCAGGAATAGCCTGATCGTTTTGGGTAGGTGCTTTTACAACAGGTACTGGTTTAGTAGGCGTTTTCGCATATTCAAATTCACCATCCTTCCAAGTTCCGTCTCTTACTGTACCATCAGCAAAGGTGTAAGTACCTTGTCCATGCCTCTTGCCATCCCTCCACCCACCGACATATTTATCTCCACTTGCAAAGGTATAGGTGCCTTTAGTTCTTTTATCATCTTTGAACTCACCAACGTATTTATTGCCATTTACAAAGGTAACAATGGCTTGTCCATTGAGTTTGCCATCCTTCCAAGTTCCTTTATCTACTCGGCCACTTTTATAGGTATAGGTGCCTTGTCCATAAAAACTACTATCTTTGAACCCGCCACTGTATTTGTCACCACTTGCGAAGGTGAGAATGCCTTGTCCAGTATTTTTATTATCTTTGAATTGACCGACATAGATGTTTCCACTTTTCCAAGTGAAAATGCCTTGTCCAGTTTTTTGGTTATCCTTCCATTCACCAACATACTTGTTGCCATTGTCATATGTATAGTTACCAAAGCACTTGTGCCAACGAACATTTTTACCACTGGGGCAGTCTGGTAAGTTAGACACTGCATTAGGTTCAGCAGAAGCGGTCTTTAAACCTTGGAGTTTGCCATCCTCCCAGATACCCTCTTTTACCGTCCCATCAGCGTAGGTGTATTTGCCTTTTCCATTCCGTTTGTCATTCTTCCAGCCCCCCACATATTTATCCCCTGCCCATTTTGTTTTTGGGCCATAGGTGAAGGTGCCTTGTCCATTCCATTTGTTGTCCTTATATTCACCTTCATAAATGGATCCACTTACAGATGTGTAGACGCCTTGACCAGTCCGCTTATCGTTTTTCCAATCACCAACATATGAGGATCCAGATGCAAATGTCATAGTGCCTTGGCCATTCTTTTTATTCTCTTTCCATTCACCAGCGTATTTGCTGCCATCTGCCCATATTTTAGTGCCAAAGCAGCTATGCCAAACATTCTTAGGACAATCAGGTAAGTTAGTCGCTCCTGCAACTTGGGATGAGTTAATTGATCCAATTCCGCAAGTAAGGCCTCTTTTTTTGGCCTCAACTACATACTTAGAATATAGTAATCTTTCTTCCCATTTGAATATGTTTTTAGATTTAAAAGTTCCTTGGCTACATAAAAAACTATCATCACAAGTTCCGATATTGTCTGTGCAAGTTGGAGGACTCTCAGGCGTGAAGCTAGTAACTTCAGCCACACCGCAGGAAAGGCCTCTTTTCTTGGCTTCTAAAACATACTCATAAACATCAACACTAAAGTTCCATTGTGGTATGTTTTGAAATCTCACGGTTCCTTGACTGCATAAAAAATTATTGCTGCACTGGCTGACATTATTTAAACAACTGGCCACGCTTGACACTTTCTGATACTGGAACACATCATTCTTCCAAATACCCTCTTTTACTGTGCCATCAGGATACGTTACGGTAGCTTGCCCATTGAGTTCGCTATCCTTCCAAGTCCCTTCTTCTACCTTTCCACCTAGATGGGTATATTTTCCCTGCCCATTATAGTTATCATGTTTAAAGTCACCAATGTATTGGTCTCCACCTGAAAAAGTGTAAGTACCTTGCCCGTGCCGTGCCATGTTAAGCCACTCACCAACATATTTATCTCCTGCCCACTTTGTTTCTTGGCCCCATATACGTGTGCCAAAGCACAATTTCCATGAACGCCAATCCGTGTCACTGGGACAATCTGGAAGGCTAGAGTCAACTCCAGTTCGGGTAGCTATTTTTGCCACAGGGGCTGGTTTAGTAGGTTTATTCGCATATTGAAACTTACTATCCTTCCAAATGCCTTCTTCTACTCTGCCATTTTGGTAGGTGTAGGTGCCTTGCCCATTCCTGTTACCATTTGAATGGAGCATACCGACGTACTTATCTCCATTTTCATAGAATACTGTAACCTCTCCTGACATACGTCCGTTAAGACTATTTCCAACAACAGGTCTCTCAACCCATTTTCCAGATTTTTTAAACCTCCAAACTTTTATGCCTATTCCGTGCGCTTTCCCATTTAAACAATCACCAGACCAAGTAACAGTTTCCCCCACACTTGGGTCGGGATTCCACACGAGACAATTTGGTTTTTCTGTTTGAAACCACTCACCCTGTGCAAAGATTTCTCCAGCATTTCCAAGAAGAAGGGTTAAGGTCAAGCAATATTTGATTATCTGAATTTTCATACTGCAACATTACCAGAGATAGCGTGAAATCGCATATCCTTGTTAAAATCAAATGTTTGGTAGGGGTCGCTGAGTATGGTTTTAAAGTGAATCACCCCCACTATCAACTCATATTCCCCAACACAACAACCCACCCATATCTCTGAATACGTAACCCCATCTGAGGTGAACATAGTAAATGTGGTTTACAGCTGGACACCTAATCTGGAACACTGCTTATGAATAATAACGCCCCTATGGGTGGTGGCCCTGCCTCCCCCCTAAAGTATGCCTGTGCTTACCTGAGATGCTATTCAGCGTGAGATAACACACCTTTTGAATGGTAGCATTAGTCATTTGAAGTGTCTCCACAGGCTCTGTTAGAGGCCTTATATGAGGTGTTCAGTGGAGGTTTTTACGTGAGAAGTTGCTGGTGTTTGGCCTTATGTGAAGGGTTAACCGCTGGATATTTAACTGTAGTAGTTTCTGCAGTAGTTTCAAACAAGATTGACCTAGCTGATAGCCAGTAGTATGGTTCAAAGGCTTCCAGAACAAAGGGGTTTAGTGCTACTCAAAGGAAAGGAACTGTAAGATTGGCTGTCTCCGGGCACCACGATTACGTTACATTCCCACTTATAAATGCACACTCGTTCGGACTTCGTCCTCACTCAAACATGAGTGTACCCCTACTTCTGTAAGCGTTTCACTGGCTTTGCTCCTTGTGGCTGATCATGTCACCCAAGGTGCTACACGGGAGATGTTTACGATGGTGTTGTCATCTTGTTCATCCACTCTCCTAGGATCTCAACGGAGTAGCCAGTTCCGTACCTACTTCCAACTGATCCTGCAGACCATCCACCAATCTGATCAATTACCTCAGTTGGGCAATGAATAGCTCTTAGTCTGTCTCTCATAGAATGCCTGAACGAATGGACTGATACGTTAGCGGACACGACCGATTTGATCCACTTGTTAGCTGCTGCAGAGGCTGAATTAGCGTTACATGTGTCTGTCTTCATGTACTTAGGGAACAAGAACTTCGTATCGGTTGCGTACTTTGCACGTTGTGCAGCCCATAACGCGACTCCATGCAGTGGCACTATCCGTTCGCTACCAGTATTCTTCAAACGTCTGTGTTCGTTTGGGGTGATAATAACGTGTGAAACAGGGTGGTCTAAGTTCACGTCCTCCATTAACAAACCTGCAGCTTCAGACAGTCTTAGACCTGTGTCGCTTATGATACCGACTAGCCATCTAATTTCATCATCTAAAGACCTGCAACCATTTTGAATGGTCACTATGTCCTTAGTTGACACTGGCAATCGTTTAGAGGCAGACCCGATTTCAGGAAGAAAGATATTTGAAAAGGGGTTCTTGATGTCTAGGCCATGCTCACTGATTGTTAGGTTAACTATAGCCTTAATACTCGACAGCACCCGTCTGAGAGAGCTAGTCACCATGCCTTTTGCTATCAGCCAGTCTCGAAACTTACCTGCGTCTATTGTTGTGTAGGAGGTGAGAGGTTTGTTACCAACGACTTCGATAAGGTAGTCAACATTTCTAGTTGCACCTGTGGTAAATGCGTGGGGCTTTTTACCTGCTTTCAAATGTAAGTAGATTTGCAGTGCATCAGCCATTGAGGGTGAATTGTCTCTACCAACAACCGACTGGTTAATGTCTGCATTTGCTATGCTGTTTACACGTAAACTAAACCAATCTGCATCAAGCTTTGTGGCTATCGAGGCAGCACCTCGTTGAGCAAGTGAAGGTGATCTAGTGCGTAGACTGAACGCAACTTTCTTATTCGGATAGTGGTGTCTCAAATCCACAGGAACATCCCGCTGGAAGTAAAACACACCCTCTCTTTGGTACAAATATCTTGTTGAAAACAACTGCAGTTTCGACAACACCATCGTAAACATCTCCCGTGTAGCACCTTGGGTGACATGATCAGCCACAAGGAGCAAAGCCAGTGAAACGCTTACAGAAGTAGGGGTACACTCATGTTTGAGTGAGGACGAAGTCCGAACGAGTGTGCATTTATAAGTGGGAATGTAACGTAATCGTGGTGCCCGGAGACGGAATCGAACCGCCGACACGAGGATTTTCAATAAATCACGCCACCATAAATTGATAACTATCAAAAAGTTAAAGTTAATTTATCAATGTATGCTATAGCTTGATTAGAATTATGCGAGTGCAACCAGTTATTGTAGAACACATGGGAGATTGCCAAACTGTGCATCGACTAAACTTCCGTTCTCAAAATCCAATACTCTATCGAACCACATGTGTAAGCCAACATCAGCAAATTATTGCTTGCAGTATCTCCAACGCATCTTCGCAGTGGCTCTCACTTAGATTGCGGAATTTAGTCGATTTATCTTTATTGCCTCTCTTGCAAAAACGCTCAGCTTTGTTGTCGTTAAAAGTGGCTTCTTTCAACTTATCTTCGTAGCGCTTCAAGTCGTCCGGTTTGTCTTTTAGTTCCTCTCGTAGTTCAAGCTGTTCTTTCCACTCTATATCGACTTGTGCGTACTCATCTTCACTAAGCCAAGTCTGAAGCTGACGATTTTGCACGTTTTCTCTGCGTCTAAGTTCATCAAGCATCCCATTAAGCTTCGCCAACCTATTTTGTTCAGTTTTGGAGAGTTCACTTAGCTTGCGAGTTTTAGCTTTTTTACTTTTGAGTAAGTCTCGCAACTTAGTTTTTGGCTTCTGTTTCATGTGACGTTGGCAATGGTTGATTATACTTAAGGCTTCTGGCAGTAAAATTGGTACATGTTTGTAAAGGCGTGGGGATTACTTTCCTCGAACTCATGCCACAACACCAAGTCACGGATATCGGATGCTTCGCCATGAAACTCTCTAAATCGGGAGTCTATACCTTGAACCTCAAATCCGCAGAACTTGAGTCCTAGTTCATCGAGAGAGTTTTTAATCTGTGGGAGGGTAAAACGATGCTCTTGCACGTGAAAGATTAAGTCTATCATCCCGCTGAGATGAAAAAAATTATCCGTCGTAGTTAATAGCTGATGGTTCTCGTCATGCGATTCTACTAGTGATTGCCTGAATTTTCTAATGTCAGCTTCAGATGTCCCTAATCTCAGTGCTGTGATTTCCTTTCGAACCTCTGCAATAAAGTGTCGAGCCAATTCACTATACAAACCTATCCTCATCAAACCACCGGGCTTTAATAAATTCACGAGAACTCTCCATCCAGCCATCGGTTCATCCATATGATGAAGAACACCCACACATTCAATGATGTCGAATTCCTTACCCATTTGATGGAGATGTAAAATATCTGCTTGCAAATAATCTATATTGTTCAAACGTAACTCATTAGATTTCCTCTGTGCATAAGCAAGGCTTGCAAGACTTATATCCACAGCAGTGACATGACAATTAGAAAAGTGGAAAGCAGTTTGTATCGATTGCTGCCCCGTGCCGCAACCAGCAATAAGTATAGCCGGAGCAGTGACGTTTTTAATATTTTCGGAATAGAGCTGAAGCTTTAACTCATCACAAACTGCAACTATTGGTTTTGCCTTTATCGAAACTCCTAGTTTCACCCATCGTGGATAAGGATTCTCTTCATACTGCTCCCTAACTTTAAGCGACACATCGTCTGATATTTCTTCCAACACAGGAATGTCTTTCGCTATCATTTTCTCGAGAAGCGGTTCCTCTATCAGCCTCCTCTTCACCTCTTCTAAATTATCAAAACATTCTAGCTTTTGACACCAATCATATTGGTGTAACGAACGATAAGACGCTAAACACAAAATCTTTATGGCTTCTGGCTGCTCTGATTGCGCCAGGGTTTGTGAAATCTCAGCTTGTAGTTCGCCAATCAAATGAGTCTCTTCGTCACTTTCAATGTAAACATATTCATTAGTGAAACAATGCATAGAAAGCGTCGATAAAAAATAGATGAGTTCAGGAGATACCTCCATCTTATCCAGATGTTTGAGAAGCAAACTTCGCATCGCAACAAAGAGTTCCTCAAGCTGAAGCTCAGGAAGTGGACATACACGCATCAGATGATGAAGAAGCGGAAGTTTATCCAGACTTCCAATTATGGAAGTTGCCTCGTTAAGACTCAAAGCAGAATTTTTCTTAAGCAGTAAATCCTTGATTTGAGTATCATGCTTTAAGAGACTTAAAATACTTCTAGCCACATCTGAAGGACGCGTAAAATTTCCAGCAGTTAACAGTTGGGTTAATGGAGTATAGAGCGTGGGGTTTGATGAACTGAATTTTACGTTTTTAAGAGCGATACCGAGATTTACATAGGCTTCGGCATAGTCAGGCTTCAACGCTATCGCTTGTGTATAGCTTGCTAGAGCTTCGTCTAATCTTCCTAGTTCTTTAAGAGTGTTACCCAAGTTGCTGTGGGCTTCGGCTAAGTCAGGTTTCAACGCAATCGCTTGTGTAAAGCTTGCTTCAGCCTCATTTAATCTACCAAGTTCTTCTAGCGTGATACCCAAGTTGCTGTGGGCTTCGGCATAGTCAGGCTTCAACACTATCACTTGTGTATAGCTTGCTTCAGCTTCATCTAATCTGCCCAGTTCTTGGAGCGTGTTACCCAAGTTGTAGTGGGCTTCAGCATAGTCAGACTTCACCGCTACCGCTGCTCTATAGCTTGCTTCAGTCTCTTCTAATCTGCCCAGCTTTTGGAGCGTGTTACCTAAGTTGCTGTGGGCTTCGGCAAAGTCAGGTTTCAACGCTATCGCTTGTGTATAGCTTGCTTCAGCCTCATCTAATCTTCCCAGCTCGTTGAGCGTGTTACCCAGGTTGTAGTGGGCTTCGGCATAGTCAGGTTTCAACGCTATTGCTTGCGTATAGCTTGCTAGAGCTTCGTCTAATCTTCCTAGTTCTTGTAGCATGACACCCAAGTTGTAGTGGGCTTCGCCATAGTCAGGGTTCAACGCTATCGCTTGTGTATAGCTTGCTAGAGCTTCGTCTAATCTTCCAAGTTCTTGGAGCGTGACGCCCAAGTTGCTGTGGGCTTCGGCATCTTGAGGAGATAATGCGACTGATGTTCGGTTAGCATTTTTGGCTTCAACAGTTCTACCTGACTGCCCAAATATTGCACCCAGTACTTTCCAAGCAAATTGATCCTGAGGAAATTGTTGAGTGATTTCTACAGCAAGCTTTTCTGCTTCACTGAAGCGTCCGTTTTGATAATATTCTAAGAGACTATTTAATTGTTGTTGAGATGGGCTTGCAGAATTAACATTTTGAATTTGAGTTTCAGAAGATAATTCTGTCTCCAAGGCATTTAATTTCTCTCTAGCTACACCCTGTTGTTTTGCCTGTTCGAGAATTTGTCTGGCATTCTCAAACTGTTTTTCTTTGATAAGGGCTTCAATGTAGCTCAACCAAAACTGCTCTATCTTTGGATTGGCTTCGAGAGCAGTTTTAAATAACAGCAATGCCACATCAGGTTTGTTCACTGATACTGCTATTAACCCTAAGTTATGGTTAGCGTCTGGATGCAAAGGTTGTGATTGTAATATAGCGCGATAAAGACGCTCAGCATCTTGAAGCTTTCCCTCTTTATGTGCAGCAACACCCTGCTGTAGCGCTTGTTCAATTGTTAGTTCCATTAAATTCTCTTAAACTCCACTTAATACATCCTATAAGTGCCTGCTTTAATTTCTGCTCATAATTGTTTCTTGTCCTGAGCAGCTAATACTTTTGGTCTCATCTTCTGAGTAACCACTGTTGCATCGCTTACAACCTCAAACTATTCCCCTTATTTGAATTTATAATAACAGTACTTCGTTCAAAATTTGCTAATATGCTAAAATATAATGGATTTTAGTTATCAAAAGGAAATCAACATGGCATCACATGGCGGCATGAGAGAAGGTTCAGGTAGGCCAGCAGGGGCTGGAAATAAGGCTACCTCAGAGCTTAAGTTGAACCTGTCAGAGTTGGCTCGAGAATACACCAATGATGCCTTAGATGCGCTTGTAGAAGTGATGCAATCAAGCCAGAGCGATTCAGCTCGAATTGCAGCCGCTACAGCAATACTTGATCGGGGTTATGGTAGGCCAACAAAAATCACTTCGCTTGAGGTTAATGCACCTTTAATGCCTACGAAAATCCGACTAGTGGCTTACACAGGTGTGGATTAAATGATTTTATTGAGTTCATCGTTTTCAATCATATTACCCTTAACAGTTCATATAGCCAAACACTAGGCCACAGCTAGACATATCCTGTGCCTCAGCATCCAATATTAGGCAGAAACCTGCGATACAGAGTTGCATATTGGTAGCTATTTAAACAAGCCAAAAAATACAAACAACCTCTTTTATAGGATGGTTATAGATATAAGAATATTTCTGATTTACGCCTTACAGCAGTTTCTAAGCAGAGCTAATGAGCATAGGTAGCGTTGCAGTGCTGGACGAGCTAACGCAGCTTAAAGTATGGCTGTAAGGTGTTTAATCGACGTTAGAGTGAGTGTGAAGTGGGCAAGGGTTGAAGCTTGGGTGCTAATAACTACTCTGGTAGTCGGGTGAAGCCTAGGCCACCCATAAGTCATACTGCACCCCATTACTAATCAGTTCTAGGACATTGGCTTGGTTTTCTGTGCCTTCAGAAAAGTCTGCCATAACCTTATTCCAGCTTTTTTCTGGGTTATTGGCCAGTTGATCCACCCACCAATCATAGCCACCGCTATCAGGGTCGCGGCCAAGCACATTGTTATACACCTTAGTGAGAAACTCACCATCGCTGGGGTTAATGCCGTAGGATGCTCTAAACTCGTCAGAGTCAATAAATCCTGCTGATACCTCTACTAGGGTCTTGCCTAAATCCATCTGTCCTATCCAATACCCTAAACCACCTTCATCCGGTGTGCGGTTAAACGCCGCCTTATAAATGCGATAGCAACTGCCACCTACTTCGCCACTGCCAATATCAAGCGCAACCGCCTTATCAGAAAATACAACACGCTCTACAGCACTAAGGCTGTCATTAGTGCCAGTGCTTATTTCTTGTAAGGTAGACCTACTTTCGTCCAAAGCTAGAGTGTAATTGGCCTGTGAAAGGGTGTACTTAACCGTGTCTAAACCGGTTCCACCATTAATAGTGTCAGAGCCGCCGTCTGCAAAGATAGTGTCATTGCCCTCATTGCCTTTAAGAATATTTCCAAAGGAATTCCCAGTTAATGTATCTGATCCAGACCCACCGTACGCGTTCTCAATTTCAATACCATATGCCAAGCCTAAAATATTTTTGTGGGACCAACTACTGTTGCCATCGACAGTCGAATTTGTACCACCATTTAAGTTAATGTCATTGTTCTTGCTAAAATTACTGAAATCTAGCGTATCCTCCCCAGATGCATCCCACAGTGTTTGTATAAACGGTGTTTCGGGATCAAAGACATGGATGGTATCACCCATGTTATAAAGTGTATTTGCGCCATATAAATGTTGCAGTGGAGCAATATCATAAACCATTGGGGTCGAAGCAACTGTATAGTTAGTTCCATTAAAATAGTAGTCTGGCAGGCCCTCAACAGAGAATTCCCCAGCCATAACACTGTGTTCACGATTATTTTTATCCTCTTGAAACATGATATTTTTATTATCATTAGGATGTTCGAGACCTAATGCGTGGATGATTTCATGATAGAGAACCGTAACATCTCCTTCCCCAGTTTCTGAACCAGAAACTAGGCCTTTGGCAAAATTTCCACTTGTTGAAAATTGCTTATTGAACCAAATATCTCCACCTCTTGGTAGACTCCTAGGGTGACCAGCTGTCGCTGCAATACCTTCCCTATAATTACCAGCTTCATCTGTAATAGTCTTTATACCAAATCTGATAGTGCCAACGTTGTCCTCTGCCTCTGTAACTTCAACAAATGTAACGTTTATGTATTTACTTATTTCCTCAAGCGCACTGCGAGTGTCTATAGCCTGCTGGGAAGTGAATGCTGTGGCAGTAATTTCTCCAACATCATCTGTATAGTTAAAAAAAGTAGAGGATTGGTTCAATCCTGGAAAACTATAACTGATAACTGTAGAAGCGTTTACCGAGTATTCCTCGGTCAGATATGGATCGCTAATCCACCTTAGTGGTTGACCATTCTTGTTATTAAATAGTGCGTCAACGTACCATTTTCCAGAAGCCGTTGTCAGTTCAGTCTGTTGGCCTGATACTAAGTAGGTTTGTTTATTTAAACTATCAGCACTCATTGATTTAGCTTTTCATCCTAAGATTTGTAAATATTTATATAAAATGGTGCGTTGCTCATGCCATGCTGATGGCATAGCTCCAGGATAGGCACACCACGTTCAGGTTGCCTGTTGATAGCCAGTATTTGGCCGTCCGATTCTTGATTTATCTAACGACAACTGTGCTGGATTAGGGTTTGAAGTTCCCCCAGTGTTCCCCAGAAGCGATTTTGTATAAAAAAGCCCAGCATCTAACTGGGCTTTTTTATCCCCAATACATTGAATGTAAGGGGTTTATGTATGGTGGGCCTGGTCAGATTTGAACTGACGACCAAAGGATTATGAGTCCTCTGCGCTAACCGCTGCGCCACAGGCCCGTATGGGAGCACGCATGATACCCGTGCTGGTGGTTGAGATCAAGATTCAGTCGGCCTAAATCACTGATTTAATAGTCTCTTTTTATTTTCGCCCCATGGTAAAGGATGTCCGAAAAGTTTTGGTTGGACTGGTCCCGCACCTGGACACTGCTGGCAGCCATATCTTGCTGTGGGCGAGGTAAATAACGGTGTCCTTTCTGGGCGCAATGACCGCGCACAGGTGACCAGTTATTGTGTCCAATGGTTTGTTTTGCGGCTGCGGGCATGAAAGACTGCAAAGCAAAGCCTATGCGTCGCTGGTCTTGGCTTCGGTTAGGTTGTGACCCATGAATGATCATGGCGTGGTGCAAGGACATTTGGCCTGGTTTGAGAATCAAGTCTACTCCTAAACTGCCATCCACGTTAGTGACTTCTTGGCCACGGGTTAATATATTGTCTGCACCATAAGTGTCTTGGTGGGGTTGGATATCTTTGTGGTGGCTGCCTGGAATCATACTCATGCAACCTGTATATCGAGTGCTGTGGGTGAGCGCAATCCAAGGGGTGACAAAATTATGGGGGGTGATGCCCATGTAGGTCGCGTCTTGGTGCCAACTTACAAAGTGGCTGGAGTTGGGCTCTTTGATAAATAAAACACTTCCCCACAAAGAAAAGCTGGAACCCAAAAGGTCTTCTACGGCATCAAGAACCTTTGGATGGTATGCCAGATCATCTAGAAACTTAAAACACAAATGGCCGTTATTGCGGTTAACACCTGTTAAATCCTTGGGGTATTTTGCTTCTGCAGCTTTTAATTTTTCTGCATAGGCATTGGCTTCATCCTCAGACATGACGTCGATTGGAGAGATGAAACCTTTTTTATGGTAGCTTTCAATTTGATGTTGGCTAAGTACTTTGCCCATTAAAGGTGCTCCAATTTTTAAGGCTAAGGTGTTAGGTATTAGATATTAGGTATTAGGTATTCAGGTTCAAGCTAAGTGTTAGATGACCGACACCATAGGGATTTGTCCATCAGTGTCTGCAATAAGGTATAATTTTAAGGTTGAATTATATTAGGTGCAATTAGGCATGTCCAAAGAAGTTAATTACCAAAATAATCCCCTGCATGGCTTGAACTTAAAAACCATGCTCACAGAAATTGTGGACCACTATGGTTTTGAGATTTTGCATGCTTATTTGTATATTCATAGTTTTAAAACCAACCCAAGTGTCGATTCTAGCGTTAAATTCTTGAAGAAAACACAATGGGCGCGTGAAAAAGTTGAAGCTTTTTATTTGTATAAGTTTAAAAATTTGCCAAAAGTATCAAGTGATCAATTCGAGTTACCACCGCGGGACCGAATCATTCCTGAAGACCAGAGTCCAGGTACACCTTGTGAGTTGAGCTTAGAAGATGCGGGAGTGCTGCAACAACAGCGTGAAAGTAGGGCTAACGAGTATGATAAATTAGCGGGGCGCGACAGCCCTAAAGATCGGCAACCTAGTAAAACTAAACCCAAGACTCAAGACAAACCTTGGTCTAAACAAGGGAGTAAGTCACCTTGGGAGCCCCAAGCAAAGTCAGCTTCTTCTGCTGAAGTTAAAACCAGTGGCACTACCCCTGACCCGTGGGCTAACTCACGTAACAAGTTCAAGTCTTAAACTCAGGCTTTAGGTTGGGTCACTAGCCTGGACAATCTAAGGGTATGGGCTAGCGTGGATGAGCCCTCGCCATTTGTGGCTTGCGTAGGTGCAGCGTTTCTCTATATAAGGTGTAAAGGCCTGAAGTTAAGATTAAACTGCTGCCAATGAGAGTCAAGTGGCTAGGCCATTCGTCAAATATAAAAATCCCAAATACCATTGCCAACGGCAGGGAAACGTATTCAAATGGAGCCGCCAGAGCAGACTCAGCATGGCGGTATGCTTGGCTAATAAGATAACCCCCTAAGGCGCTTCCTGCACCCAATAAAATAAACAGCTTGGTATCATCATACTGCCAAGGCCCCCATGGCCGTAACAGAAAGTTTAGAGACGGACTGCTGGCATCGTTAAAACTGCCATCTCCCACGGCCATCCACATGGCAGTACTAACAACGACAAAGGTGATTTGAATATAAAACGTCATAGTCGCAGCTGACTCGGTATCACGCATGGTGCGAGTCAGTGTATGCAAGCTGGCATAACAAAATGCTGCACCAATAGGCAGTAAAGACGCAAACATAAATTGGCTGCTGCCTGGCTGCACCATAATCAAGACACCCAAGAAACCTAAGCCGATGGCGAGCCAGCGGTGCAGACCAACATGTTCTTTGAGAAAGATGATCGAGAATAGGGTGATGACACTGGGACTGATAAAGAACAATGCCACGGCATCAGCGAGTGGCATAGCCACCAAACCTAGAAAAAACAACATGTTGGCCATTACCACACAGCTGCCCCGAACTATATGTCGGGCTAGACGCTTAGTTTTTAAACTTTTTAGGCCGCCAGAGCTTGCCAGTAGCAACGTGAAAATGAGGGCGATACCAACCAATGAGCGCAGCAGTATAATTTGGTGCAGTGCATAGGCGTCGCTTAGAAACTTAATGGTTACGTCGGTGGTGGAGAAACATACGCTGGCGCCAATGGCAGACATGATGCCTATGGCATTGCTTGATTTAAATAGGTTGCTGAACATAAGCACATAGCCAACGATTGAACGTACAGCAATATAGCGAAATTATCCGCAACAATACAGACTTATAAATTTATTAGTTGAGGCTGTTAGATGTCAGTGTTAGGAGGGCAATGAAGACTGCCACCTAACAGACCATTGGGGTCTGGTAGGAATGGCAGACTATCAAGGTAATACTTAGTCTTCGATAAAACTACGCAAGTGGTCAGAGCGCATTGGGTGGCGCAATTTACGCAGTGCTTTGGCTTCAATTTGGCGGATACGTTCACGTGTCACATCAAACTGTTTTCCCACTTCTTCTAAGGTATGGTCAGTATTCATCTCGATACCAAAACGCATACGCAGTACCTTAGACTCACGGGCTGTTAGGCCAGCTAATACGTCCCGCGTCGCTTCACGCAGGCCTTCTCCAGTGGCGGAGTCGATGGGAGAATCCATCGAACTGTCTTCGATAAAGTCACCCAAGCTGGAGTCTTCATCATCGCCAATGGGCGTTTCCATTGAGATAGGCTCTTTCGCAATTTTAAGTACTTTACGAATCTTATCTTCGGGCATTTCCATGCGTTCACCTAGCTCCTCTGGCGTAGGCTCGCGACCCATTTCCTGAAGCATTTGGCGAGAGATACGATTAAGCTTGTTAATCGTTTCTATCATGTGCACAGGAATACGGATGGTGCGCGCTTGGTCAGCAATCGAGCGGGTGATGGCCTGACGGATCCACCAGGTAGCGTAAGTAGAAAACTTATAACCACGACGATATTCGAACTTATCGACGGCCTTCATTAGGCCTATGTTACCTTCTTGGATTAGATCCAAGAACTGCAGGCCACGGTTGGTGTATTTTTTAGCAATAGAGATCACCAAACGTAGGTTGGCTTCCACCATTTCTTTTTTAGCACGTCGGGCTCTAACTTCGCCCATGGTCATGCGACGGTTGATGTCTTTGATTTCGGCTAGGCTAAGCCCAGCCTCTTCAACCACCATAGAAAGCTTTCGTTGCGCACGGCGCAGATCGACCGCATTTCGGCGAATAGCAGGCGCATAAGAGGCACCACTGGCAATCAACTCATCAGCCCATTCAATATTGGTTTCGTTACCTGGAAACTCGGCAAGGAAAACATCACGCGGCATTTTTGCTTTGCGATTACAGATGATGGTAATAATCTTTTCTTGGGCACGAATGCGAGCAAGTGCGCCACGGGGGTATTTCGCTACAGATTCAAAATGCTTAGGCACTAATTTTAGTGGTGAGAACAAAAAGCCAAGGTGAGCATAGGCTTCCTTAGCTTGCTTGCTTTCGCGGCCATGTTTTTCAACTGCCAGCAGAGCCACGACCAGATGTTCCTCTAGTTCGGCAAAGCGTTCAGCCGTTTCAATGGGATCTGGACCATTATCTGTTTCTTCTTCGTCATCATCATCACTTTTGACAACTGTCGTTGGGTTGATCGGCGATGGGTTAGGTTCACCATCTGGATCAATATAACCACTAAAAAGATCACTTAAGCGGCCTTCTTCAGTAAAGATGCGTTTATACACATCGATAATGGTAATGACACTGTCAGGATAATGCGCTAAAGCTGCCATTACATCCCGCAGGCCTTCTTCAATGCGTTTAGCAATGACGATCTCACCCTCACGGGTGAGTAATTCTACGGTACCCATTTCGCGCATATACATACGCACAGGGTCAGTCGTGCGGCCAGCCTCGTTTTCCACTGCTGCCAACGCTGCAGCAGCTTCTTCAGCGGCGGCTTCATCGGTAGAGTCACCGTCGGTCATGAGCAGTGTTTCAGCATCTGGCGCTTGCTCAGATACAGTAATGCCCATGTCGTTAATCATACCGATGATATCTTCGACTTGATCTGGATCTGCGATATTTTGAGGCAGGTGGTCGTTAACTTCTGCGTAAGTTAAAAAGCCCTGCTCACGCCCTTTGGTGATCAGTTCTTTTAGGCGCGATTGTTGCTGTTCATTGGCGGCCATGGCAACCCTATATTTAGTGAGCGGATATATGAAAAAGTCAGCTCTCGATTATAGTGGAAAAACCAAGATTCCGCCACAAATCCTACGAGATTAGCTGATGTTTTGTGCTTTTTGAGGCCTGCACGCGGCTAGGGCTAAATTGGGTCTGTTTTTGCGATGCCTAGCATGCCGCCCGATAGCCTCGGACCAGTAAAAGATCCGCAATAAAGCTATTGTCTACTTTTTAGCCGCTTTTGCAACTCTTCTTTTTCTCTGAGTAGCTCTTTTAGCTGTTTTTTGATGCTGGCGTCAGCATTAGGCTGTGATGCCAAGTGCAATAGTTGGTTTAGACGTTCTTCAAAATGGTGTCCCAAGAGTCGACTAATGGCTTCTTCTAGCTGTTGTGGGTAGTTACCTTGGGGTAGAAGCGATTCCATAGCCGCTAGCTGCCGCAGCATTGGCCAAGCATCCCATGTGGCGCACTCAATATGCAATTCAGCAGGGTTTGGCCAGCGCTTTAAGGTTTGGAACATATCCTGCACGGTGTTAAGCAACTGAATAAGTACGCCTGCGTCTTGCATTTTTAATGCACTTAAATGACTGGGAATTTGTGGTACATGTTCTGCCGTTTCTGGATGCCGTAATATTATCCGCAAGGCGGCGTGAGCGGGGTTTTGTACCTTAGGTAAGGTGGCACTAAAATATGGTTTTAACGCAGTCAGCGGGTCGTCAGTGGATGTGGCCTGATGCTGCTCATGATATTCTTGGGTCCAGTGCTGGGCGTCTTGTAAGTGATCTGGCTGTGCACCAGCTATGGGGTAGTCAGGATATTCTCTGCTATCACCTTTATGATGACCTTTATCATTGGCATTGCTATTACGGGACCTTATTGTTGGCGCATCTAATGCAGTTGCTGAGTTCTTTTGCTGGGTGTTGGCAGAGTCTTGTATGTTGCTCTCTTCAGTCATAATGGGCGTTTTAAGCGCACTTAACTCTGCTAAGGTGTCTTTGTCTAGCCCCGTAATCTTACTTAATCGAGCCTCCATCATGCTGTGCATAATGCCTTTGGGGATGGTGGCGATTAACGGGCTAGCGTCGGTGGCAAGTTTTGCTCTGTGTTCTAAATTATGTGGATCTAGGTCTTGGCTCAAACGTTGAAACAAAAAATCGCTCAGTGGTGTAGCGTCGACGATGCGAGCTGTAAACTGATCTTTACCTTCTTGACGCACTAAAGAATCAGGGTCTTCACCATCGGGCAATAATAAAAAGCGTGCCTGACGGCCATCTGCCATAAAAGGCAGGCAGGTGTGCATTGCGCGATCTGCTGCTTTGAGTCCTGCAGCGTCACCATCAAAACAAAACACCACTTCGCTAACCAATTTAAAAATACGTTCTAAATGAAAACTGCTGGTGCTGGTGCCAAGGGTGGCGACAGCATAATTAATGTCGTGCTGTGCTAGCGCCACCACATCCATGTACCCCTCAACCACCATAATGCGTTTCAGGTTACGTTCATGTTGGCGGGCTTCATAAAGTCCATAAAGCTCTTTTTGTTTGTGAAAAACCACCGTTTCTGGGGAGTTTAGGTATTTGGGTTTATCATCGCCTAACACACGGCCACCAAACGCAATAATACGGCCTTTGTAATCTTTAATCGGGAACATAATCCGATCCCTGAAACGGTCGTAGCGGCGTTTGTTTTCTTCTTTCTCTACGGCCATGCCGGCGTCAATAAGTGCTTGTTCTTGCTCTTTTTTTGGAGCCAGTTCTTGCATTAAATTTTGCCAACCAGCGGGGGCATAGCCAACACCAAAGCGCTGGGCTATTTGGCCGTTTAGACCTCGACCTTTAAGGTAAGTGACCGCTTTTTGCCGATCTGGATGACGGCGTAATTGGCTCTGGTAATACTGACTGGCGCTGTTGAGTAATGCGTAAGCTTGGTTGCGAGCTTGAGTTTTAGCTTGGCTGGCTGCTGAGGCCGCTTTGCTAGTAATGCTGTCATCTTTAGGCACAGTGAGGCCGGCTTTACCAGCCAGTTCTTCCACCGCTTCTGGGAAATTCATGTTTGCCAATTGCATCATAAAGCCAATAGCGTTGCCGCCGGCGCCGCAGCCAAAGCAATAATAAAACTGCTTATCAGGAGCGACACTAAAGGAAGGGGTTTTTTCTTTGTGGAAAGGGCAGCAGGCTGAATAGTTGCGGCCTGTTTTTTTCAGCTTTACGTGACCATCGACTAAGTCGACAATGTCGGTACGGTCGAGAAGTTCATCAATGAATGCTTGCGGTATGCGTGACGCCAAGTGGTTTGCCTTTTAATAAAAGCTTAAGCGAGTTGCGCTTTAATTTGGCCACTTACTTTGCCAATATCTGCTCGTCCTTGCAACTGCGGTTTTAAAATACCCATCACTTTGCCCATGTCTTGCATGCTGCTGGCGCCAGAATCAGCGATGGCTTGGGTAATGAGCTGGCTCACTTCGTCATCGGTAAGGGGCGTGGGTAAAAATTCCTGAATCACACTGATTTCTGAGTGTTCAATGTCGGCTAAGTCTTGGCGGTTAGCGGCTTCATATTGGCTGATAGAATCGCGACGTTGCTTGAGCATTTTATCAAGTACGGCCAAGCCACGGGCTTGGTCTAACTCAATGCGCTCGTCAACTTCGATGCGTTTGAATTCGGACATCATGGTGCGGATGCAGGTTAAGCGAGGTTTGTTTTTGTCACGCATGGCTTGTTTTTGAGCATCTTTAAGTTGAAGCTTTAAATTGGACATGGTGAATTCTCGCTGAGTTGGTTTCAGTAATTATAGCGTAACTAGGCGTACACTCAATGCGTAAACGTCAGAAACGACAAAGGGGCGGGTAACTGAAAAACCGCCCCTAAGTATCGCTTTACTCAACTATGCCTTTAAACTGTGCTTTGTTTATTGGCTGTAAAGCAGGTCGTGCAAGGTTCTGTGTTGGGCGTAAAGCCTAGTATAAGCGAACGTGACGACGGTTCTCGCGAACTAGCTTCTTCGCGTGGCGCTTAACGGCAGCTGCAGCTTGACGCTTGCGCACGCTGGTTGGCTTCTCGTAGAATTCTTTTGAGCGAACATCTGCTAAAGTGCCTGCTTTTTCACAAGCACGCTTAAAGCGACGTAGGGCAATGTCAAATGGTTCGTTGTCTTTCAGTTTTACAGCTGGCATATCTCTACCTAATTGTGGACGCCGCATTAGGCAGCCATCCGAATGTTTTTCTATGCACTGACTCATGGTCTCATCGTTCGACTGGAGAAAGTGTTCCTAATTGATCAAGGCCGCATATTTTACTCTTATGTGTCGGCCAGTGTAAAGCCCATTTGTCATCAAGTTAAAGGTGTTTTCTATAGATAGGGCAATTCACACTTCTACGTGTGGTCTTTAGGCTTGATGAAAGGTAAAATTCGGCCCTGATTGTCCAAATAATAGAGTTAATAAAGTCATTCATGCGCGTATTAGGCATAGAAACATCTTGTGATGAAACTGGGGTCGCCATCTACGATACTCAAAAGGGTATATTGTCTGAGGCGCTTTATAGTCAGGTGGCTGTGCACGCTGAATACGGTGGAGTGGTGCCAGAATTAGCCTCCAGAGATCATATCCGTAAGTTGGTGCCATTAATGAGAGAGGTGTTCGATAAGGCAGGCTTAGCTTATGGTGACGTCGATGGGGTTGCCTATACTGCAGGACCTGGGTTAATTGGGGCTTTGATGGTGGGAGCTGCTACAGGTCGTGCTTTAGGCATGGCATGGGATCTACCCACCATTGGTGTGCATCATATGGAAGGGCACTTGCTAGCTCCCATGCTAGAAGAACATGCCCCGAAACCACCTTTTGTGGCGCTGTTAGTTTCAGGTGGTCATACACAATTGGTGCATGTACGGTCTTTGGGTGCATACGAATTGCTTGGCGAATCTTTAGACGACGCCGCTGGTGAAGCCTTTGACAAGGTTGCCAAGATGATGGATTTAGACTATCCAGGTGGTCCCTTGGTGGCTCAGTTAGCCTTAAAAGGAGATGCCTCGCGATTTAAGTTTCCGCGCCCGATGGTCGATAGACCTGGACTAGATATGAGCTTTAGTGGTTTAAAGACCGCGGTACTGTATGCCATTCAAGACATCCAAAAGCAGCAAGGGCTATTGCATGAGCACGACAAAGCCGACATTGCGGTCGCCTTTCAACAGGCTGTGGTTGATACATTGGCCATTAAGTGCCGTCGCGCTTTACAGCAAACGCAGCTCTCTACGCTCGTTATGGCGGGTGGAGTGAGTGCTAACTTGGCCCTACGGGAAAAGCTAGCAGCAGAGACTGCTAAATTGCGTGCTAAGGTGTATTACCCAAGGCCAGAATACTGCACTGACAACGGGGCAATGATCGCTTACGCAGGTGCTCAGCGTTTGGCAGCTGGCCAATCTGATGACCTGACGCTTAAAGTAAAGCCACGCTGGCCATTAAGTGACTTGCCGCTAGTGGTTCAATAATTACTGGGTGACCTACCCACACCAAGAGATTTTGCAATGGACACAGTATATGTACATGGTTTAACAGTAGACACCGTCATTGGTATTTTTGATTGGGAGCGTGAAATTCGCCAAACTGTGGTGTTAGACGTAGAAATGGCGGTGGATATTAGCCCTTCAGCAGCGACTGAAGACATCGATCGCACGGTTAGTTACAAAGACGTCTCAGATCGACTGACGCAGTTTGTAGAACAAAGTGAATTCTTACTAGTTGAGACCATGGCAGAACAAATTGCGGGTTTAATTTTGACGGAGTTCGCGGTACCTTTTGTGCGTATCAAGCTAGGTAAGCCTGATGCAATTGCCAATGCCCGTGATGTGGGAGTGATCATTGAGCGCGGCCAAAAGCCAACCTGATGACTTATGTTTACTTAGGTTTAGGGGCCAACATTGAACCTCAAGCCAGCCTTCAAACAGGCATAACAGAGCTCAGAGCGGCCTTTGGTAAAGTGCATTTATCACCGGTCTATCGGGCACCCGCAGTAGGCATGGACGGAGCAGATTTTCTTAACATGGTGGTGGCTTTTGCTTGTCCCATGAGTCACGCAGAATTAGTGCAATGGATACGTGAGATTGAAACTAAGCATGGGCGCAAAAGGGCTGCTGGATTAGACATTAAGCCCACTAGTCACGGCCTAGATATGGATTTATTATTATTTGGTCAATTAGTGGATGTTAACGCTAATGTGCCGCGGGCAGATATTTTAACCTGTGCCTATGTATTGCAGCCATTAGCAGACATCGCCCCAAACCTAGTGCACCCAGCGCAGGGTCTAACCATAAGTCAGCTCAACACTGCATGTCAGTTTGACCAAATCCTGTGGCCTACTGAATATTGTTTCTGATGTTTTAAATTGAAGCTTTGGGGCAAAGACGCTTAGTTATTTCACATGCTTGGTTATTTCAGGCGCTTGGTTACTTAACACGCTTTTGTTATTTAAAACGCTGTGTTGTTTTAGGTCTTAGAACGACTAAGGCATGCTATTTGAGCTTCTTTAAGCGCTTCTCCAAGGGCCCTACCCTTAAAACCTTGAGCCATTAATGAGGTGGGTTTTACGGCGTGTATTCGTTCTAAGTCATCTAATATAGGCTGCTTTGGCGATTGCCACCCAAAAAGGGGTTCTTGGGTTTGGGTGATGGCTTGGCATAAACACAATAGGTCATCCAATAATTCTGTATGGCGCATAAGGCCAAGGTTATTCAGCAGTAGATGCTTTTGTGCAGCGTCTAATTCAGTGTAAGCGCGCAACTGACGTTGATGGTTGCTGGTGGCAAGCGCTAAAGCTTTGTGCTGGTTGGGTAGCTTTATTTGTTTCGCAAGGTCTTCAATTTGAGGCTTATTGAGCTGGTATAACACACCGGTAAAACGCACTTCTGTGCGGGTGCTGGCTGCACTTGTAAGCCTCAGGGTGTTGAGCGCATGAGGTCTGCGTGAAAGAAGTTCTGCTAAGGCGGGCATGAGTTGGTGCAATGCCCCACAAACTTCTAATACTTCAAAATAAATCCATGGGCTCTGGCTGCTTAGGGCTTTTTGTGTTTCTTGCCAGATGCGCTCTTTGGCTAGAGTGGCTAGTTCACCTGAGGCGCAGATGATAGCCAACAGGGCTTGGGTTTCAGAAGCTATACTGAAGCCTAAATGGTGCAGATGGGCGGCAAAGCGTGCCGTTCTTAGCACCCGCAAGGGGTCTTCACTAAAGGCTTTAGACACATGGCGTAAGCGCTTTGCTTTTATGTCTTCTTGACCGCCATAGGGGTCAATCAGATCGCCATTAGATGCTTGAGCGATTGCGTTAATGGTAAGGTCTCGGCGCAGTAGGTCCTCTTCTAAGGTCACCTCTGGTGTAGCATGAACTTGAAAACCCTTATAGCCTTGGCCAGCTTTACGCTCGGTGCGTGCAAGGGCATACTCTTCTTTGCTTGTGGGGTGCAAAAAAACAGGAAAATCTTTGCCTACCTGTTGATAGCCCAAAGTGAGTAAGGCTTCAGCACTACTTCCAACCACCACATAATCACGCTCTTTGACAGTGAGGCCTAATAGGCCGTCGCGCACGGCTCCACCGACTAAATAAGTCTGACTAGTGGTCATGTGGAGTGATTTTCATAGTGAGTTGCAATGCTCTGGATACTGCACGCAATAGGCAGTGAAACCTCCTTCAAGACTATAAACCTCATCAAAGCCTTGCTGGGCCAAAAAGCCCGCGGCTTGAATGGAACTGATACCATGGTAGCAACAAACGATGATGGGTTTGTCCATGTCTGCTTCACGTAAAAAGTCTGGTAGGGTATCGTTATCAATGCGTTGACTATTTTTAATGTGGTGTTGTTGGTAACTATTGGCATCGCGGATATCGACGAGGTAGGCACCTTGGCTAACCTTGTCCAAAACATCAGCTGGGGCAATGGAAGTAACTTCAGACATATTTGATTCCTATAGAGTCTCATCAGCAGTGTAGTGCTTGTAAGTGATTTGTGCAATTCTGTATTAGAGAAAACTAATGATAAGGAATTGGCTAAATAAAGTTAAGCTTTTTGGCAACTTACGGTAAAGCATTGACCGTCTTCTAAACGCATTAATTTCAGATGACCACCCCACACACAGCCCATGTCCAGGTTGATCACATGGTCTTTTCCCGTTTCACCCCTTAACGCCGCCCAGTGGCCAAACACTTGTCGTGAGGTCACTAAACTAGGCACATTAAACCAGGGCATTAATTCGGTCTGTAGAGCATCTGCACCAACATAGGCCTTACCGGTTTGAACGAAATCTAACTGGCTAGCAGAAGTAATAAAACGCATGCGAGTGAATGAATTAGTAATGCAGCGCCAGCGGTCTATGCCTTCCAGGTTATCATGCCAAAGGTCTGGTTGGTTGCCATACATATTAGCGAAGAATAAAGGTGCAGTCTCGCTTTGCAATAGCGTGTGTAACTCTTGGGAGAGCTTCTGGGCTTGCCGCAAGTCCCAGCATGGAGGAATGCCTGCATGTGTCATTACCGTATCAAGCTGAGCATCATAGTGCAGCAGCGGTTGCTGTTGTAACCAAGTTAACAGGGCTTCACGGTCGTGGGCTTCAAATATTGGTTGCAAGGTGTCATTGGGTTTTAATTGGGCATTTTTAGCGTGTAAAGCTAGCAAGTGAAGGTCGTGGTTACCCAATACAACTTTGGCTTGGTCACCAAGGGCTTTGATGAAACGCAAAGTCTCCAGTGATTGTGGGCCACGGTTAACGAGATCACCCGCCACCCAGAGGCAATCATCCTCACTAAAGCCAACTTGCTTTAGTAACGACTCTAGGGCTGCTAAACAACCCTGAATATCACCTACAGCGTAACTAGCCATAATTTAAGCCCAGTTAGTGCAGTGCGTTGGGATAAGACAATGTAAAAGCTGGGATGGGCGCGGTAAATTCGTGTCCATCCGCAGCAATCATGCCATAAGAACCGCGCATGCTGCCTACTTTAGTTTCTAACACGGTGCCACTGGTGTACTGATGCTGCTGGCCTGGTTCAATAATGGGTTGCTGCCCCACAATACCTTCGCCAGAGACCTCTTGAATTTTTCCATCACCATCAGTAATAATCCACTTGCGACTCATGAGTTGGGCACTTTGCAGACCACTGTTGGTAATAGTGATCCTGTAGGCGAACACGTAGCGGTTGCGGCTCGGGTCAGACTGTTCGGCAAGAAACTCGGTTTTTACGCCTACGTTAAGGTCATAATTATTACTTGAGGTACTCATTTTTAGCTTTAGCTCGATGTTTGGGTCAATAAATTACTAATGGCGACAAATTCGCCCACAGTTAAACGTTCTGAACGAATGCTAGGGTCAATGCCCAAACTTTGCAACTGTTCATCGCTCGCAATGCCCTTTAGATTGTTACGTAAGGTTTTGCGGCGCTGGGAGAAAGCGCTCTTTACTAACTGCTCAAAATGTTTAAAGTCTAGGGCTGTATGAGGTAACTCCGTGTATGGTGCCATGCGTACAATGGCAGAATCTACCTTAGGCCGAGGATCAAAAGCCTCAGGTGGGACCTCAAACAGGCTATCGACTCTACAAAAGTACTGCGCCATAATGCTGAGACGGCCATAATTATTGGTGCCTGCGCCCGCAGCCAAGCGCAGCACGACTTCTTTTTGCAGCATAAAATGCATGTCAGCAATAAGGTTGGTGTAGCTGAGTAGATGGAAAATCAATGGAGTAGAGATATTGTAGGGCAAGTTGCCCACAATGCGCAGTAACTCAGCATCTGTGCTCAGACTCGCAAAATCAAACTTCAGCGCATCCGCTTCATGAATGCGTAAGTTTTTGCCATAGCTCGCAAAAGAAATACGCAGATGAGGCAATAAATCACGATCCAATTCAACGACGTCAAGGTGGCCAGTCGTGGCTAATAAATGCTCAGTAATTGCACCCAGGCCTGGGCCAATTTCAACAATTTTTTGATCAGCTTTTGGCCGAATGCAGGCCACAATATGACGAATAATTCCCTGATCATGCAGGAAATTTTGACCAAACCGTTTGCGCGCTTGGTGTTTCTTTTGGGGATGAGCCATAAAAATCTCGTGTCTTGGCAGTCTAATGATGCCGGCAAAGTTGCATTGCGCTTTGCACAGCTTTTAACAGGCTGCTACTTTTGGCTTGTCCAGTACCGGCTAAATCTAGTGCAGTGCCATGGTCTACTGAAGTGCGAATAATGGGTAAACCCAAAGTTATATTGACCGCGTCGCCAAAGCCCGCGTATTTGAGCACGGGTAGACCTTGGTCGTGATACATCGCAAGGATAACATCTGCCTTGGCTAAGTTTGTTGGATTAAATAAGGTATCAGCAGGCAAAGGACCCACAAGGTTTAAGCCTTTGCTGCGCAACTGTTCTAAGGTTGGGATAATCACGTCTAACTCCTCCCGTCCTAGGTGGCCATCTTCACCTGCATGGGGGTTCAGGCCACACACATAAATACAAGGGTGGGTAATACCAAATTTTTGCTTCAATTCAATATCAATAATCTGCAGAGTTTGACTTAACCCAGTTGTGGTAATGGCCGCAGCCACATCTTGTAATGGCAAGTGGGTGGTTGCTAAGGTGACACGCATGGCGTCACAAGTGAGCATCATTACCACTTGGTCCACGTCACATCGTGCTTGTAAATATTCTGTGTGGCCACTAAACGCAGTGCCAGCTTGGTTAATAATCCCTTTGTGCACAGGGGCGGTCACCATGGCGTCAGCATGGCCATTAAGACAGGCGTCACAGGCTATATTGAGGGTATTTAACACATAGGCGCTATTGTCAGCGTCTAAGTGCCCAGCACGGCTTTCAACCTTTAAGGGCACGTGCAAGACTTTAAGTTGGTTGTGAGCTGTTGGTGTTAAGCTTTGCTCTAGGCTGGCGTAACAAAAATCGATGGATAAACCCAGTTGTAATGCACGATCTTGCAATAGCCCCATGTCTGCCACAATGATAATTTCAGCATCCTGCAGGGCAGAACTATGTGATCCTGCTAGGGTTAAGCAGAGTTCTGGGCCAATACCTGCAGGTTCGCCTGCAGTCACCAGTAATCGCTCCATAGTTAGCGGATCTCTATGTAAGCTTGATTGCGAATTTCGCGCAGCCAGCTTTCTAGCTCGTTAGCAAATTTACTTTCTTTTATGGCGCGTTTAGCCTGAAAACGCAGGTTGGCTTGGCCTATGTCTTGAGTGCGTCGCTCTGTAACTTGCAGTAAATGCCAGCCTTTATCACTTTGTATGGGGGAACTCAGTTCTTCTATAGCTAGCTCGTCTGTTGCTTTTTGCAACACAGTTGGAAGTTGGTTGGTGGATAGCCAGCCTAAATCACCCCCACTGGGTGCTGAATTCGCATCATCACTAAAGGTGCGGGCAAGGTCATAAAAGTCGCCCCCATTCACCAAGCGTTGGTGCAATTCGTTAATTAGTTTTTGGGCTTGGCTTGTTGAACGAATTTCATTGGGCATGATCAAGAGATGGTTAACTTTGGTTTGAGCCACAGTTTGAACACTTACACCACGTTTATTGATTAACTTAATTAAATGAAAACCACTGCTGTTGCGGATGGGAATGCTAACTTCTCCCACACTCATGGTTTTAATCGGTTCTGCAAATAACTTAGGCAGTTGACTGCCTTTGCGCCAACCCAAGCTACCACCTTTTAAGGCATTTAAAGCATTAGAGTAGGTGGCAGCAAGGCTAGCAAATTCAGTACCTTGATCAAAGGCCTTTGCGATAGCATCTAACTTTTGTTGGGCTGCAGTTAATTCTTTGGCATCTGGCTGGGCACTTAAGCCGATTAAAATATGACCAATGTCATACTCTGTGTCAGCTAATTGCTGGCCTTGATTGGATGCTAAATAGCGGTCTACCTCATGTTCACTGATGCGGATACGGCGATTGACTGCACTTGTTTGAATTTCATTGATGGTCAGTTCTTGGCGAATTCTGTCTCTAAACTGTATCATCGTCTCGCCCGAATCAGTGATGGCTTGAGTAAGTTGGTCAAGGGACATCTGATTGTTTTTGGCGATACTCTCTATGGCTAATTCCAAGCTTGGGTCGGCAATGTAGACGCCTTTTTTGGCGGCTAACTGCAGTTGCAAGTTTTCTATGATGAGCTGGTCTAACACCTGACTCTTGAGCGTCTCGATATCGGGTGCCTTGGTATTACTATTCTTGAACTGTTGTTTGATTTTCCCAAGGCGAGTGTTGAAGTCCGTTTGTAAAACGATATCGTCATTAACGATGGCAGCTATGCTGTCCAACTCTTGTGCTGCAGCCATTGTGAAAGAAGCTGATAAAGTTAAGACTAAACCCAAGCCAAAACCTAAGTTTGCGCCTAAACCCCATTTACTGAGTGTATTCATTGTAGCCTGCAATTCCTTTCATAACGTCTCCCATGGACACTTTTTTGCTGGGAGTCAATTGTTTGTTAGTTTGTCCGAGGCCCTTGAGTGATAGCTCAAAAAAGATGCCGTGTTCTATTCCTGCTCCTGAGCCAATGCCACTGACTTGATCTACCAACCAATGGCGGTTAACTAAACTGGCTTGCCAACAGCAGTTGGCATATCTCACGCCCACAATCTCATCCTGTAGTTGCTGATTGCGAATGTCTTCTTTGCGTTTTGCAACTAAAGTCCACTGCGGTGCTAAAGGCCACATGAGAGACGCCTCAGCTTGCTGACTGCCCCTATTAATTTCAGTGTACTTAAAGTCAATCACTTTTCTATTACTAGGTTGATATGTCATGTAGGCACTGGTGGAATTGACACTGCTAAAGTCAGGGCTCCAAGTGACACTTAGATTAGACGTCCATTCACGACTAAAATTATAGTCTATGGCGCCATAAATGGGTGACAAAGTTTCAGTGTTCCTCGCGCTCGCATTGCTTGCTTGCACTTGACGGTCGCTAAGATAGTGCATCTGCGACACTGATAACTTAGCTTTTTGCCAACCTTTGGCATTTAAAAATTGGCTGTCTAGGCCAACAGTGACTCGGTTGGTGTCACCTATGCGGTCAAAACCGTTAAATCGATTAGGACCATATAAGGCGCTGCTGGTCTCACTAGTATCAAAAATAGCCATGTCGTCTTGCTGTTGATAGGGTGTGTAGGCGTAATACAGCCTTGGTTCCAAAGTTTGCAAATAGCCACCAGAAAGTTCCTTTTCAAATAATAAGCCACTATCAATTTCAAACTGAGCAATGGTGCGAGTCTTGTTTGAAGTAATGTTAGTGGGTGTATCACTCAATTGGTAATTTGTAATGGGTAGGCTGATTTTCGGTTTAATAAAACTATAGTTATTAACCCAAGCAGTGCTCAGGCTCGGCACTAAGTGGGTCCGAATTCCAGTCATCTTATTGCTGACCGTTAGGCCAGTAGTATCCCGAGTGAAACGGCTCAAATCGACAAAATAATTAGCATTAATAGCTTGATGATTTTGATTGATAACACCCCCTCCAGCAACAGTGGCATGGGGTAATTGGTCGTATGCAGGCACGCCAGAACCCCCATTTTGACGGCTAATAATACCTAAGCTAGCGGTGTCCAAAATAGGAGTCTTGCCTTGGTAGTTAAGCGCTACCTTACTAATAATAGAAGTCTTTTCTGTGACCTCGTGAGCTAAATTATAATCGTCTAGTAGTTCAAAATCACTGATGCGTTTAACGTCAATGGAGCTGGTGAGCTGAGCACTAATTTTGGCCTCGTTGTTGTAGTTTAGCAACCATCTTTTCTTGTCTGCATTAAGATCATCAATGGCGATATCAAGCTCCAATTCCTGCTTGACCCCATGACCTAAATGCCTAAATTTAGTGTTTAAACTGCTGCCACCCAGTTCGGTAAACCTTGGGGTGATTAGGGCATCATAATTGGGTGCTAAATTGAGGTAGTAGGGAGTCGTTACATCGAGTCCTGTTGACCTTCCACTTTCTAAGGTAGGGAACAAAAAACCTGACCGGCGCTGATCATCGATAGGGAAGCTCATCCAGGGTAAGTAAAACACAGGCACTGCACCAATTTTTAAAATGGCATGCTGAGCCTCACCCATGCCAGATTCTGGATCAAGGTCTATCTGATTACTATGAATAGCCCATGTGTTGTCACCGGGCGCACAAAAGGTAAAACTACCCTCTCGCATGGTGACTGTGTCATCTTGGTGGTATTCGATAGTTTGGGCGCCAGCTCGCAGTTCGCTGCTAGGGACCGCAAGCTGTGCTAAGTTAAGTTGGGCTTCAGAGTTATTGGTATTGAACTGAGCAGACTGACTCTGAATAATCATATTAGGCCGGCGCATGGTGACATGGCCCTCAATATCCACAAAGCCATCATTCTGGTCAAAGCGTGCAGAATCACCTTTAACTTGTCGATCGCCTTGGCGGAACTCTACATTACCTTGAAAGTGGTTGATGCCCTTGTCGTACTCACTGTTATCAGCATCGGTATACAGTGGTTGTGGGTCTGTACTGAGTTTCTGCTCTGAGGGACTGGCCTGATAAGGTAAATAATACCCCGAACAGAAGTCATCAGAATTCAGAGTGGAACTCACATTTTGCGATTGCCAGTCAAGACTCACCGGTTCGTGGTCTGCTGTTGCTAAAGTGCCTAAGCTGCCTGTAAAAAGAAAAACGAGTATCAGGCGAAGGCTTGGTGCTGGCATATGCATTGACAAAAGAAACCCAGTAATTGAAAACCAAAGAATTGGTCTGCCTAAAATTTAAAGCGTAAGTTTAAACCAAAATTAAAAGGATAGGTGCTTCCAAAGCATGGAAATTATAAAAAAGTGTTAATTTAATCGAGTTATTTCATGAAATTATGGTCCCTCTCTGTGGCGCTTGCTGTTCCAGCGATTTATTATAGGGCGAGTTTTTCAACACAGGTGGATATGTGAATACTTATAGTTTTGGTGCCAACATGGCACGCCACAGAACCGGATTAGTGCTAGGAGCCCTGATTGGCTTGACTGGTGGGCCTTCAGGTATGTTATTTGGTGCGGCCATTGGCTACTATTTAGATAAGCTCATTCGCAGTGTAGCGGGCGTCGAGGGCTGGACTCAGGCCAAAGCCCAAACTGCTTTTTTTGACGCTACTTTTTGCGTTATGGGCAAGATCGCTAAGGCTGATGGCCAAGTGACGGCCGAAGAAATCCAATATGCTGAAGCTGTAATGACGCGAATGCAGCTCACAGATGATCTGCGCAAGCGGGCCATCGAGTGCTTCAGTCAGGGTAAAGAAACGGCGTTTGATTTAGCCCAAGTGTTAGAACCCCTGCGCAGAGCATTGGTGAATAACGCATCTGTAAAGCAAATGTTTATTGAAATTCAATTGCAGGCAGCCCTTGTTGATGGTGCTTTTAGCCAAGCAGAAGGCCGCGTGCTCACCCAAGTGTGCCAGTTATTGGGTATTACTCAACAACAATTTGAAGCAGTGGCTGAACGTATGAAGGCTGAGCAGTCATTTCACAAAAGTGGGGGCCAAGGTCAGTTTGAAGGTTCTGGCAATGCTGGCCTAAAACAGGCTTATGGTGTTTTGGGCGTGGATCAGAAATGTGATACCAAAAGCCTTAAAATGGCCTATAGAAAATTGATGAGTCAGCATCACCCTGATAAGTTAGTTGCCCGTGGCTTACCCGATGAAATGATGCAAATCGCTAAGCAAAAAACCCAAGAAATTCAGGCTGCTTATGACGCCATAAAGCAGTCACGTAAGTAAATTATGTCACCATTGACTGGATCCTAAACCCATGACTGATTTTAAAATAGCGCCCTCCATCTTAGCCGCCAATTTTGCCCGTCTAGGTGAAGAAGTTGAACATGTGCTGGCGGCGGGGGCTGATATTGTGCACTTTGATGTGATGGATAATCATTATGTGCCTAACCTCACTATTGGACCGATGGTCTGCAAAGCATTGCGCGATCATGGTATTACTGCGCCGATTGATGTGCACTTAATGGTGCAACCGGTAGATCGAATGATTGAAGAGTTTTTGGCAGCGGGAGCCAGCTATATTACCTTTCACCCCGAAGCGAGTGAGCACATAGACCGGTCCTTGCAACTCATTAAAGATGGCGGTGCTAAAGCGGGCTTGGTATTTAACCCAGCCACCCCTTTGCACTTTTTGGATCATGTTATGGATCGGTTAGATATGATTTTATTGATGTCAGTCAACCCTGGCTTTGGTGGTCAAAAATTCATCCCTTCCACATTAGATAAGTTACGTTTGGCGCGCCAACGTATCGAATCATCAGGACTGGATATCCGACTCGAGGTCGATGGTGGTGTGGGTGTCGACAATATCGGCGAAATTGCCCGAGCAGGTGCTGACACCTTCGTTGCAGGCTCAGCTATTTTTAATACAGATGACTATCAGGCAACCATCGATTTGATGCGTAAAGAACTTGCCCAAAGCTGATTTCAGATTATGCCCCCACTTTTTGATATCTTAGGCTTTGAGCCCAAGTTAGTGCTGTTTGATTTGGATGGAACCTTGCTCGATAGCCTGCCTGATTTATACTCAGCTAGTGTCTCCATGGCCCAGAGCCTCAACATTGCCGTACCCAATTTAAACCAAGTGGAGCAATGGATAGGCAATGGAGCGGGTGTCTTAGTGCAGAGAATTCTTGCCAATCAACTGCACACAATGACCATAGATGCTCGATTAGATGAGGCTCTAAAGCATTTTATGGAGGCCTACCAGCAATTGGGTAATAAACAGAGCCGTCTATATGATGGTGTAGAGGGTTTATTGGGTGAGTTACATCAATCAGGGGTGCGCCAAGGGGTGATTACCAATAAACCCAGCCGTTTTACCGAGCCTTTGTTATCGCAGTTCGGCATCCTACATTATTTCGACTTAGTGTATTCAGGTGATTCTTTTGCCGAGAAAAAGCCCCACCCAATGCCTTTGTTAAAAGCTACTCAACAGATGGGCTTTGCTGTAGATGAATGTTTAATGGTGGGCGATTCTAGCAACGATATTAATGCAGCTAAGGCGTGTGGCATGCCTTGTTTGGGGGTAAGGGGAGGCTACAATCATGGTCGTGATGTCGCAGAGTGTGAGCCAGATTGGGTGATTGATCATTTTTAATATCAGGCCGTTGCCTTTGGTCTATGCAGTTATATCTTGGAAGTCTGTTTATTTTGTGCTAATGTACTAGTACGTTGATGCGGCTTAAGTCGCGTTATTATTTGCCAGTTATCATTCGTCAGTAACTCCTTATGACCACTAATCAGCCCCTCGCGTCCGTTGTTACATACCTTATGGCTCAAACCACTGACGAGCATATGTTGGGAGCGCTTAAGGGCTTATTAACCCCTTATGAGCAACAAGAGTTGGTCAATCGGTTGCAAATTTTTGAGTTGTTATCTCAAGGGGTGTCACAACGCCAAGTCGCACAACAACTTGGAGTGGGCATTGCTACTGTTACCCGAGGTTCACGAGCCCTACAAGCTGGAAGTTATAAAATTGATTCGTCCCAATAAAATAAAAATGGCCCGTAAGCCAAGTTACACAACAGTGGCGTCTAGCTGTGATTTTTTTGAGTTATTTAAAAAAATTGAGCAACGTTTTCAAACCTGTTACATGCTGGAATCTCTAGGTGAGGACAGTCATATCTCACGTTACTCCCTGATTGGCTTTGACCCTGAAAAGATTTTTTGGGCCAATGGTCAAGAACTGCATATCAGTGATCGCAGTGGACATGTTGAATCTTACCAGAGTGATAATCCCTATTACCTTTTGCGTGACATTGTGCCGCAAAATATTATTAGCCGACGATATGCTGGGGGGTTAACAGGTTACATTGGCTACGATGCTATGAATTATTTTGAACCAAGTCTAAGCCTCACTGCGAGTGATGCGTTTGATGCGTTCAAATTTGGCTTGTACAAAGATGGCCTTATTTACGACAAGATGACTGGAGAGTTGATTTACTTTTACTATGAAGATAATCGCATTGCTTTAATTGAAACGCTCATTGACGCTCCAAGTCCCAACATTGGTGGTCTAAAGGTGGTGCCTCAAGGCGAAGATATGAGCCGTGCTGAGCATGCCGCCGCGGTTAAAAAAGTTAAAGGTGACATTGTTGAAGGTAAGATATTTCAGTGTGAAGTAGGCTTTAAGTATCGCTTTGACATGCTCGGTGAAAGTATTAATTTATATGAGCAATTACGCATTATTAACCCTTCTCCGCAAATGTATTACATTAAATTTGCTGAGCAAAAGATTATTGGTGCCAGTCCAGAGTTATTATTCCGTTTGCGCCAAGGTGAAATGGAGACCTATCCCTTAGCTGGTACTACCAAACGCGGAGCGACTCCAGAAGAAGATACGGCTTTAGCGCGCGCCTTATTGAACGACCCCAAAGAAATCGCTGAGCACAATATGATTGTTGACTTACATCGCAATGACATTGGCCGCGTTGCCCGTTTTGGCACTGTGAAAGTGCGCAGTTTAATGGATATCAAGCGCTTTAGTCATGTGCAGCATATCTCCAGTGAGATCGTGGGCATCATGGCAGAAAATGAAGATATGTTTTCTGCTTTAGCCAGTAATTTTCCAGCAGGCACCTTGACCGGTGCGCCTAAAATTGAGGCCATGAAAATCATAGACGAATTAGAGTTAGATGGTCGAGGTCCCTATGGTGGGGCTGTAGGCCACTTTGGTTTTAATGGTGACTGCACCTTTGCCATTCCCATCCGCACGATTTTTGCCAATGGCTCTAAAGCCTATGTTCAAACCTGTGGTGGTAATGTTTTTGATTCAAATTCAGAAGATGAATACCAAGAAATCCAACGTAAATTTGCGGGTACCCTAAAGGTGTTAGAACAGTTTATGGGGGCTGAGTCATGAGGCAAGACACACCCAAGTTTACTGTGTATTTGGTCGATAACTATGATTCCTTTACTTACAATTTATACCAATACATCGGTGAAGTGCTGACCACGGCTAAATTGAACAACCAAATTGGAGACTTTGAAGTGATTGTTGCGCGCAATGATCAAGTCACAGTGGCCGATATTGAAGCTGCTCATACTGATCGAATTATTATATCCCCAGGCCCTGGTTCACCAGAGGATGAGAGCTATTTTGGGGTGTGCGCCCAAGTCATTACAGAATTAGGCCCCACAATCCCTTTGCTGGGCGTGTGTTTGGGGATGCAGGGTATTGTGCATTGTTTTGGGGGCAAGGTCGTGAAGGCTTTCGTGCCAATGCATGGCAAAGTCAGCCCTATCAGCCACGATGGCATGGGTATTTTTAAAGACATACCCGACCAACTCGAAGTTATGCGCTATCATTCATTAATGGCCGCAGCAGAATCCATGCCTGATTGTCTAGCGCTAACCGCTGTGGTGGGTGATTTGGGGTCGGATAGTTACGAAATCATGGCAGTGAAGCACAAGCAGTTCCCTATTCAAGGCATTCAGTTTCACCCAGAATCTTTTGCGACAGAAGGTGGTAAAGAACTTATGAAGAACTTTTTATTGGCTTCTTAGTTTGTTGTCGTCTACATGCATTAGGTCGCACTCAAGGCCAATTTAAATTTGGCCTTGAGTGAGCTTACATGACGATAAGTTCAATAACATTAAACCAAATAGGTAGAGGCCGAGGTTGTGCCCCCTCTTCCGGTCCAGTTAGTATGGAAAAACTCGCCCCTTGCCTGATCCATTCTCTCATAGGTATGGGCACCGAAATAATCTCGTTGGGCCTGTAGCAGATTGGCGGGTAAGTGCTCTGTGCGATAACCATCATAATAGGCTAGCGCCGAAGCCATGGCAGGCATGGGGATACCCAACTTAACTGATTGCATAATTACCCGCCGCCAAGCCGCCTGAGCAATTTCTATGGCCTGCTTAAAAAAGGTATCGAGCATGAGATTAACTAACTCAGGGTTATGATCAAAGGCGACCTTAATATCATCAAGAAACACTGATCGAATGATACAACCACCGCGCCACATTTGAGCGATCTGACCGTAATTGAGCTGCCATCCATGTTCTAAAGCTGACGCTCGTAGTAATTGATAGCCCTGCGCATAGGACACTATTTTAGAGGCATACAGCGCCTGCTGTAAGTCATCAATAAATGCCGTTTTATCACCTTCAAAGGCTACTGCTGGGCCATTTAGTTGCTTGGCCGCATCTTTTCGTTCGTCTTTTAGGGCTGACAAGCAACGAGCAAAAACGGCTTCACCGATGAGGGTCACAGGTTGACCAAAGTCTAGGGCTGTTACCGCGGTCCATTTACCAGTGCCTTTTTGTCCAGCTGCATCGAGAATATGATCGATGACCACCTCACCATTGTCGTCTTTGAAACCCAAAATATCAGCAGTAATTTCAATTAAATAGGAGTCAAGTACACCCTTATTCCACTCTTTAAACACCGAGTGCATGGCTTCGTTAGATAGACCCAGCCCATCTCTCATAATGTGGTAGGTTTCACAGATCATCTGCATGTCACCGTACTCAATGCCGTTGTGAACCATTTTTACAAAATGCCCCGCACCATCCTCACCCACCCATTCACAGCAGGCTTCACCTTTATTGGTTTGGGCGGCAATCTTTTGAAACATGGATTTGACCAAGGGCCATGCTGCGGATGAGCCCCCTGGCATTATGGATGGGCCAAGCAAGGCGCCCTCTTCGCCACCAGAAACCCCAGCCCCAACATATAACAGGCCTTTGCTTTCGACATAGCTGCAGCGCCTTATCGTGTCAGGGTAATGGCTGTTACCACCATCGATAATCACATCACCCTGCTCGAGAAACGGCACCAGCATATCGATGGTATCATCAACTGCTTGGCCTGCCTTGATCAAAATCATAACTTTACGAGGCCGCTCAAGACTCATGCAAAGTTGCTCAATACTCTGGCAGCCTTTAATGTTTTTATTGGCACCACGACCTGCTAGAAAACGATCAATTTTATCCTTAGTACGGTTAAATACGGCAACAGAAAAACCTTTGCTGTGCATATTTAATACTAAGTTTTCACCCATAACAGCAAGGCCAATGAGGCCAATATCTGCTTTCATATTAATGTCCTTTTAATTACCCACTGTGTTGCTGTGGTACCCTAACCATGGGTTGCCTCAAGGCCCACATTATACATGATTTTTATGCTAAGCCTTAGTGACTGCCACTATGCCACTGACTTGATATTAGCCTTTGACTGCTCCAGCAGTCATGCCAGTGATGATTTGTTTGGAAGCCACAAAGGTGAAAATAATAGGAGGAATTGCCAGTAGCATGCCTGTTGCCATGATCACACCCCAGTCAATGTCATATTCTGTTAATGAATTAACGATGGTCACGGGCACTGTTCTTGTGTCCCTGTTAAGTAGGGCGTTAGCGAGCAGAAATTCGTTCCAAGCAATGCGAAAGGTAAAAATAGCGGCAGCTGCTAATCCAGGCGTGATGACCGGTAAAACCACTAAGAAAAAAATCTGTAGTGGATTAGCACCGTCCATTTTTGCGGCTTCTTCCAATTGCATAGGCACCTGCACAATGAAACTTTGTAATATCCAAATAACAAAAGGTAAGTTCATGGCCACATACACTAAAACGATGCCAGCAAAGGTGCCATCTAGGCCATAGTTAAAGGTCCAAATACCAAAGACGGGCACCAAAAGTACCGCTGGAGGCACCATACGCATCATTAAACTTGTCATTGATATGGTGCCACGGCCCATGAATTTAAACCGGACTAAAGCGTAGGCCGCCATGCAACCCAGTATCAGAGTAATGGCTGTTGACATTAATGCAATAAATATTGAGTTGCCCAAAGCACGGGAAAAGGTAGGATTACAATAGTCAACATTTACGGGCTCATACCAAAGTACATCACACAAGACAGTCTCATAGTTTTGGAGTGTTGGCGAAAACCACAGGCTGCTAGCATCACTCATAATATCTACATTAAGTTTGAGTGACGTTGTGACCATCATGATAATAGGCCCTAATGACATCACTAATAATGCCACCATAAGCGCATAAAAAGCCGGGTTTTTAGGTCTCCCAACTGTTCTTGTCATGGGCTAGTTTTTCCTATTGCATTGAATGATTTGGCTCTGTGTTGCTCTATAAAGCGGTTGTAGAGAAACATAGAAAGGGTTAACAACAGGAGTAAGATGAGCAAATAGTTAGACATGGCAGCCGCCACTCCCAATTCTCGAAACTCTGAGGCCGTGCGAGAAATTCGTAAAGCGATAATTTCAGTGGATAATCCAGGGCCTCCATTGGTCATGACTAAAATAACTTCCAATACTTTAAAGGCGTCAATTAAACGCAATAATAGCGTCACAATTAAAACAGGCATCATCAATGGAATCTTGATGTAAAAGGCTTGTTGCCAGGCATTTGCACCATCCATGCGTGCCGCTTCAAGGGTTGATCTTGGGAGGGACTGTAACGCAGCAAGGCAGAGGATAAAGATAAAAGGTGTCCATTGCCAAATGTCGGCAATAATGATGGATATTAAAGCCCAAGTTGAATCAGATAGCCAGGGGATGGACTCAAACCCAAGACTGTTTAAGGTCCGATTAAATACACCAATACTAGGGTGATACATGTATCGCCACATGAGGCCAACCACAATAGGAGCAATCATCATGGGTAAGATAAAAATGGTTCGCAGCGCAGACATGCCGCGCATATTTCTATCCAATAATAGTGCGAGGCTTAAACCCAAGATCATTTCAATAAAGACGACACTAAAAGCAAATTTGAGAGTCACCCATAACGACTCTCTAAACGCATAATCTTGCCACAGGGTTGAATAGTTTTTCAGTCCAACCCAGTCTGCCTCGCCAATTAACTGACTAGGGTTCCAGTCGAGAAAGCTGGCATACATCATATAACTAATGGGATACAACAAACCAAGGGCTAAAACCAGACCAGCAGGGGCTATAAAAAAATAGGGCGTCAATTTATTTAAACTTGAAGACTTCATTAATAGATACCTAAAAATGCAAACCCTGTTTAATTTTAAACCTATATAAACAAATATAAATAAATATATATGAAGACAAACAGAAGATAAAAAAGTTAAGTTAAGTGCTGATCTGCACGATCACTCTTGTGTCAGGCATAGGCGCAATAGCAGCCTATACCTGCACAACTTATCACTCTATTTGGGTACTTACAGTTATAACACTCAATTTAATTCCAAGTGTAATACCCTGCATCCTGCATGATTTGCTTGGCACGCTCAGCAACGCCATCAAGTGAACTTTGAATATCAGCATCTTCTGTGAGTATTTTTGAAAGGGTGGTCCCTAAATCAGCATTTATTTTTCCCCAAACAGGGATAATTGGGCGCCAATCGGGGTCAGCATCTTTAAGTGCCTCACCAAAGGTTTTCATGTGTGGGAATTTAGCATTCACTTCGGCATCACTATGAGTTGAATAGCGCGAAGGGTTGCCACCTTGCAGAGCAATTAGCTTATCTGCCTTTTTAGAGGTTAACCATTGCATTAATAAAAATGCCGCTTCTTTGTTCTGAGCATTTTTTGGGATCGCAATTCCAAAACCGCCCGTTTGTGAACCCTTGCGCACACCCATAGGGTGGGGTGCCCAACCTATCTTACCCACAACCTTTGACTTGCTTGGGTCATTGACCTGTCCAGCAAATACGGTTGAATCGAGAAACATTGCTGAACGCCCTTGCAAAAAGGAGGCCCCAGCTTCGGCAAAATCAAAGGCTCTTGAACCTTCGGCACCACAATCAACAATTGTTTTTAAGGCTTCAGCAGCTTGGACACCGGCTGCATTATTAACAATGGGGTTCCAAGCATCATCAAAAATACGGCCTCCTAAGGGAGATAGATGCAATAAAAATGCATGGCTAGCGTGATGTCCTGAAGCAGCCCTAGAGGCTAATCCACCCATCCCAGGTTCAAGCTGTGGAATCTTACAAGCAAGTTCTAACAGTTCATCGTAAGTCTTAGGCACGCTTAAATTGTGTTTTTCAAAGATGTCCTTACGATAGCCTAAAATTGACGTTTCAGAACCAAAGGGTAAGCCAAACATAGAACCAGTAGGGCCTGGCAAATAACCTTTATGACCACCAGCAATACCTATATTGGCCACATACCCCTCAATTAAGTCTGGCGCATCATAAGCAGGGTTAGATAGCCGTGGGTTCATGAAATAGCGGGCTAAATTTTCCAGTTGATCGGCATAAACATAATCAGCTTTAGAAAAAACAACATAGGCTAATAGATCATAATCACCTTTTCGCTTGGTCAACTCCAGCGTCTGCTTTTCTCGCATTTTCATATACTGAAGCTGGTCCACTTCAACCTCAATACCTGTCTCTTTAGTAAATTCAGGCAACACTTTCATCACTGCATTGTAATGGGGATGGGCTGGAAAATTAACTACCAGGCGTGTGCCTTTATAGGCGTCATAAGGGCCCGCGTGTGCGGCATTAAAAGCACCAGTCGCAAGACCAAGTGCACCCACCACTACCAGAGTAGATTTAGCAATTTTTAGTATCATAGACATTGGTTTCTCCTTTGAAACACATTTCTAACGTCGATAAGTAATAGCCTACATGTCCTGTTTTATATCAGTAAATCGCAAGCTCAGTATTTCGATCAAACACATAAACATCGGGTGGTTTGACCGAGAATTTGATGTTGTCTCCCACTTTAAAAGAATGCTGAGAATTAACCTCAACCAACACTCTGACACTATTGACTTCAGCAATCAGTAGAGACTGTGATCCTGTGTATTCACACACTTTTATTAGCAGTGTTAATATGTGTTCACTGGTTTCATCCGCTGTGGCTACTGGCAACAGTGCCGACGGACGAATGCCTATGGTGACCTCACCAGAAGATGGTAGCTGGTGTTTATTTTGGAGATCCTTGACTGGTAAGCTAAAAAAAGCACTATGCGCTAACAACTTACCATTTTCTTCAACCAGTGTGGCGTCCATGAAATTCATCGGTGGCATACCCATAAACCCAGCAACAAATTTATTGGCGGGAGTTTCAAAGAGTTCTTGGGGCGTGCCATGTTGCTGAATGCTCCCCTCTTGCATCACCACAATCCGATCACCTAAAGTCATGGCCTCAACCTGATCATGAGTGACATAGATAATATTTTTCTCAATCTTATCGCGTATTATGGCTAATTCGGCTCTCATCTGTACGCGTAATTTGGCATCTAGATTTGATAAAGGCTCATCCATTAACAGACTAGATGCGTCTCTCACCAATGCACGGCCCATGGCAACGCGCTGCCTCTGTCCACCTGATAACTGACCTGGCTTTCTGTGTAATAGTGTTTCTAGCCCTAACATGGCAGCTACATTATTAATCCGTTGACTAATTTCAGCCTTTGGGTATTTGGCTAATCGCAAGGCAAAAGACATGTTTTTTGCAACATTCATGTGGGGATAAAGAGCATAGTCTTGAAACACCATAGCCACATCACGTTCGATAGGTTCAAGCTGAGAGATATCTTTACCATTCATTAAAATTTGGCCCGAAGTCACCGTTTCTAAGCCTGCCACCATTCTTAATATGGTGGATTTACCACAACCAGACGGTCCTACAAAAACAGTGAACTCATGGTCTTCCATAATAAGATCAATGCCATGGATGATTTCTGCAGAGCCATATGCTTTTCTAAGATTTTTAAAGGTAATTACAGGCATGCATTTTTGCTCATTGTCATATAGCCGGGTGCGCCATGTTTAAGCGAGTGAAATAGGTCGACTTATCAATGCTTTGAACTAATGTTAAAGCTTTACTATAAATTTAACACGTTAAAATTTCAAAAATTATGATTTAAATTTTTAATGGTCAGATTAAGTAAAGTATTTTGACATTTCACTTAAGAGTCAGCTATTTTGGACAGCTTTGTTCATTATTTAACTCCACCCAAGCCAAAATTCCAGCTTGGTCTAGTCCGCCAAGATCAGCGTCAACCATCCCTTGCCATTGGCTTAGACAGGCTTGGTTAAGGGGCAAATTAAGTTCGCAGCTTTGTGCCAAGTCGGCTGCTTGCTGCAGATCTTTCAGCTGAGTAGTGGCTCGAGCGCCAGGGGTGAATGCCTTGTCGACCATCCGCTGGCCATGCAGCTGTAAAATTTTGCTATCGGCAAACCCACCCCCTAAAGCAGCTCTGACTTTGGCTGGATCAGCACCATTTTTTTTGGCTAAGAATAATGCTTCCGCCACGATATTGAGGGTGGCTCCAACAATCATTTGATTGGCTGTTTTGGCTAATTGACCACAACCGTTACCTCCTACATGTGTGGTTTGTTTGGCCATGGTATTAAACAAAGGTTGGGCTCGTTCAAGTTGAGCTGGGTGGCCACCTGCCATAATCGATAGGGTACCTTGCTGCGCACCTATTTGGCCACCCGATACAGGCGCGTCTAAAAAGTGTGCCCCTTTTACTTGGGCCTGCTTGGCAAGGGTTTGGGTGAGATCAAAGCGGCTAGTGCCCATGTCAATAACCAAGCATCCGGGGTCAATATGACTGAGTAAACCCTGCGCACCGAGCATGACGTCTTCTAGGGCTGTGGAATCGGTCACACACACAATAATAATATTGTTTTTTACTATTTTTGCTAACTGTACTGGGGTTTGAGCGTAGGTTGCGCCAAGGGCGACCAATGGCACTGCTTTGCTCGCTGTGCGGCTATGAATACACAGTGAATAACCTGCTTTTATTAACTGTTTAGCCATGGCGTGACCCATTAAACCAAGGCCGATGAAACCTACAGATGGGATGGTGTTCATGATAAGCTGCCCGAATATGTGAACTGAAGTTAGACCTAATACAGCTATTATCCCTATGCTCAAGCTTTGTGCCAACATTTCTATGTTATTTAATGAATTGCCATTTTTGCAACGCTATCAAGCTGCAGCTGATAATGGCTTTGTGGCAGTGGAATGTCTATTCCCTTATGAGGTTAGCGTAGACCAACTCGTCATTGCGATGCGCAACAGTGGTATGCCTCAAGTGTTGATCAATACCGCCGCTGGTAATTGGCAACTTGGCGATCGGGGCATGGCTTGTGATGTTAGCCGAATAAAGGAGTTTCGAAAATCTGTTAACCAAGCTTTGGTCTATGCCACAGCCATGGGGCAGCCCTTAGTTCATGTCATGGCAGGCTTAATTCCACAAGGGATCAGTCTTGCAGCCGCTGAGCAAGTTTATATAGACAACCTGCGCTGGGCTGCATCACAAGCCTCAGAGGTGGGAGTTCGCTTGACCATAGAAGCCATTAACCCCATCGATATGCCCCACTATTTGATATCAAATCAAGCGCAAGCCCTGCGTTTGCTGAAACTGATTAATGTCAGTAATCTTGGTCTCCAGTTTGATTTTTTCCATTGTCAAAAACATGAAGGTAATGCGCTGCAGCAGTTTAAATTACTGCTGCCGTATATATTCCACGTGCAGATAGCGGGGGTGCCTGATCGCCATGAGCCTAACACGGGTCTACTCAACTATGATCTCGTGTTTGACACTTTAAATGGTTCTTCCTATACAGGTTATGTTGGCTGTGAGTATCGACCTAAATCCGATACCCTTGGGGGGCTTGGTTGGATGTCCAATTATCTGACTAAAAATCTTTGACACTTTCCATGACCACAAAGGTACTGGTTTGCACCACATGGGGGAGAGTGGATATTTTTTCACCCAAAACGGCCCGATAGTTGGCCATATCCTTAGTCCTAACCTTTAGTAAATAATCAAAGCTAGCGGCGATCATGTGGCACTGCTCTATGTCTGCAATAGTGCCGACGGCAGCGTTAAAAGCTGCCAGTGCTTTACTGCTGGTGGATGCTAAAGTGACTTGCACAAATGCGACGTGATCCAAGCCGAGTTTGGTCTTATTGACTAAGGCGACAAAACCCGTGATATAGCCCTGTTCTTGCAAGCGCTTAAGGCGAATTTGACAGGGTGTGTTAGACAATCCGACGGTTTGGGCTAAGGCTGTATTCGTCATACGGCCATCTTTTTGCAGGGCAGCGATGATCGCTCGGTCGTGGCGGTCTAAGGTGTACATGGGGTTGCCTTTTAGGGTGAGATCGCTTGATTGACTAAGATGAGTTACAACAGCAATCGTTTTATTATAGGTTTCACTACATATCAATCGATATAGTATCTATATTAGCTTTATTTGTATGCATTTATAGTTTTTTATTATTGTAAATATATTAATTATAGGGAATATGTCTTTTAATATAGGCCTAAAATGGACCATTGAACTCAACTATGTCTTAACTACGCCATGACTGAATCCCTCTTTTCATTGACCCGCAAGGATCAATTAAAAATCCTTCGCATAGAGTTGCGCAAGGCCTATATAGCCGATGAACAGGTGTGTATGGACGCCTTATTGAAAAGCTTAGACCTAAGCCTAGATAAGCGTACTCAAATGTCAGTACAAGCTGCGAGTTTGGTGCGTCATGTACGCAACCACTCTAGTCCCACTATGATGGAAAAATTTCTTGGTGAGTATGGCTTAAGCACCAAAGAAGGTGTGGCGCTGATGTGCATGGCTGAAGCTTTATTGCGAGTGCCCGACAAAGCAACAATTGATGCCTTAATCGAAGATAAGGTGCAGGCAGGGGACTGGTCCAGCCACCTTGGACATTCAAACTCATCCCTTATCAATTCGTCTACTTGGGCATTGCTTGTCACAGGTAAATTGCTTGCACCTGTGGATGCCGAAAAAGTGGGCTCCGCCATGCGTGGCCTTGTGAAGCGGGTCGGTGAGCCTGTGGTGCGCAAGGCTGTAGCCCAAGCCATGAAAGAACTGGGGTCTCAGTTTGTATTAGGCCGCACCATGAAAGAAGCCACCCGGCGGGCAAAAAAGCTGACAGTTCAAGGCTACACTCATTCTTACGATATGTTGGGTGAAGCGGCGCGCACTGCTGAAGATGCAGGCCGCTATTTTGAGTCCTATAGTGCGGCTATTGTAGACCTCATTCCCCATTGTAATAATGATGACATTCGCAATAATCCAGGTATTTCAGTGAAATTATCTGCCCTACATCCACGTTATGAATGGAGTCAGCGTGAGCGGGTATTAACAGAGCTAGTACCCAAGGTATTGGCTTTAGCGTTGCAAGCTAAGGCAGCCAATATGGGCTTCAATATTGATGCTGAAGAGGCTGATCGTTTAGATATTTCACTGGATGTTATTGCGGCCGTATTAGCTGCACCAGAACTGTCAGGTTGGCATGGTTTTGGCGTGGTAGTGCAAGCCTTCAGTAAACGCGCACCTTGGGTGCTGGATTGGCTCTATGAGTTGGCTAGGAGCTTAGATCGAAAGATTATGGTGCGCTTAGTCAAAGGTGCTTATTGGGATGCAGAAATCAAACGTGCTCAAGTCATTGGGTTGACAGATTTTCCTGTGTTTACCCGCAAAGCTAATACGGATGTGTCTTATTTAGCCTGTGCAAAAAAAATGCTCGCTATGAATGATCTTATCTATGCACAATTTGCGACCCACAATGCCCACTCTGTTGCGGCTATTTTGCAACTTGCAGGCGACAAACATGCCTATGAATTTCAGCGTTTGCATGGCATGGGAGAATCTCTGCATGCTAGTGTGATGGCTCAAGGTGGTATCCGTTGCCGAGTTTATGCTCCTGTGGGTGCGCACCAAGATTTATTAGCCTACTTAGTTAGGCGCTTATTAGAAAATGGTGCTAATTCTTCCTTTGTACACCAACTAGTCAATCCAGAGATTGCCCCAGAAACGATTGCTCAAGACCCAATCAATGTTGTTTTAGAGCGTTTAGAACAAGGGCTAAGTTGCCGCAGTCATGCCATTGTGCAGCCGCAAGATCTATTTGCACAAAATCTTGCGAGTCATAGAAAGAACGCCAAGGGCTGGGATATAACCGATGCCCCTACCATTGCCCTAATGCAATCAGCACGCGAGCATCTAAACCAAAGCTATTGGCATGCGCAGCCGCTTGTGGCTCATTTTGAAGGCACATTAGAAGCTCCTCACTGGGTCATTAATCCAGCGGTAGACGGCGAGCGGGTGGGTCAAGTCCACATGAGCTCAAAACAGCAGGTAGAAGCAGCGTTACAAGCTGCGCCCCTAGGGCAAGCAGAATGGCTCGCCATGCCCCTAGCAGAGCGGGTGGCGTGTTTTGAGAAAGCTGCAGACTTGTACGAGGATAATGCCACAGAGTTATTTGCTATTTTAGCTAAGGAAGCAGGCAAGACCTGGCTGGATGCGGTGGGTGAATTGCGTGAAGCGGTTGATTTTGCGAGATTTTATGCCCAAGAAATGGCATCAGGGCCTCAGGTTCAAGGTCGCGGTGTGATCACATGTATCTCACCTTGGAACTTCCCTCTAGCTATTTTTAGTGGTCAAATTTTTGCCGCACTGGCAGGTGGTAATGCTATTTTAGCAAAACCTGCGGGCCAAACTAATCTAGTGGCCTATAAGGCGATACAGCTAATGCATGCAGCCGGTATTCCTGCTGGTGCGGTTCAGTTTTTACCTGGAGGCCCCCACGAGGTCGGTGTGCCTATTACCAGTGATGCAAGGGTCAATGGGGTGTGTTTTACGGGCTCTACGGCCACAGCACAGCACATCAACACGGCCATGGCGACTCATTTAGAGGCAGACGCCGTTATGATCGCTGAGACAGGTGGTCTTAATGCCATGGTAGTGGACTCTACAGCCTTACCAGAACAAGTTGTGCGCGATGTGTTGGCTTCGGCTTTTCAAAGTGCTGGGCAACGTTGTTCGGCTCTGCGTATGTTGTACCTGCAAGAGGATATCGCTGACAAGGTTTTGCATATGCTTTATGGGGCTATGGATGAACTCACCTTGGGCAACCCGTGGCATTTACATACCGATGTAGGACCCGTAATTGATGCCACAGCGAAAACTAATATCGAGCAATATATTGTGCAACATGGCGCCGCAGGTCGCCTGCTCAAACACCTCTCAGCGCCGACAAACGGTTTGTTTGTGGGCCCAGCTGTGATCAAGCTTAACGGTATCGAGGATCTTAAAGAGGAAGTTTTTGGCCCCGTTTTGCATGTGGCAACCTTTGCGGCGAAAGACTTAGATCAGGTTGTTAAAAGCATTAATGCTCAAGGTTATGGCCTAACCTTTGGTGTGCATACACGAGTTGACGCACGGGTAGAGCAACTTGTAAAAGGCGTGCATGCAGGCAATACCTATGTCAATCGTAACCAAATCGGCGCCGTTGTTGGAAGTCAGCCGTTTGGGGGTGAAGGATTGTCAGGCACGGGCCCCAAAGCCGGCGGTCCACAATATGTGCAGCGTTTGCGCAAGCCTTTCAGAGTTAAGGCATGTCCTCCCTCAGGTCATCTAGTCAGTTTAGATCAGGTGCAAAAAGCCATCGATTCACTGCCGAGTAAAGGGCTTCTTGAGTGGCAAAAATGCAGTGATAGAGTGTCTGAGTTAACCCAAATTTTTGGATCACAAGCAAGCCAATTAAAAGACTTATGCCGCGATCCAGTGTTGTTGCCGGGCCCGACCGGAGAATTAAATCAACTCAGTACCGTGGCTCGGGGTGTGGTTTTGTGTTTGGGGCCAAATAGACACTCTGCCTTACTGCAAGCACAAACAGCCTTAGCTCAAGGCAATGGTGTGGTCATGGTTGCTAATGATCTTAATCTACCTAAATGTGACTTACCCTTGGTGGTTATTCAAGGGCAGCTAGCAGCTACTGACATTGTGGCTTTGTCAGGCTATCATGCCGTAACTGCGAACAGTGACGCTGGTTATCAGAGGCAATTAAGGCTGGCCTTAGCTAAAAAAGTAGGGCCTTTACTGCCATTGATTAGTGAAACCGCAGACCCACAGCGATATACCATGGAACGCCATTTGTGTATTGATACAACTGCTGCAGGAGGCAATGCGAGCCTAATTGCAGCGGGGGAATAATTTTTTAACTCGCTGCTTGAGATTTTAAAACATGATACTAGGCGCTTATGGATTATTACTAAAAAACCATACGCGTTTTATAATGTTTGGTCTGATGACCGCTTTTGCCTCTTCTTTTGGACAGACCTACTTTATTGGTATCTTTGGTCATGCCATTCAGCAAGACTTTGCTATGAGCCACACGCAGTGGGGCAGCATTTATATGGCGGGCACCTTGTTGAGTGCTTTTTTATTGCCAATTACAGGCAAATTGATTGATCAAGTGTCATTGCAGCGTTACACGTTTTCTGTGGTCTTGTGTTTAGCTTTTGCCTGTTGGTTTATTACCCAAGTGCATAGTTTGGCTTGGTTAGTGATTGGGGTATTTTTGTTAAGACAGTTGGGCCAAGGGTTAATGAGTCATGTGGCTTACACCTCCATGGGTCGGTATTTTGAGCAGCAACGGGGCAAAGCCACAGCAATGGTGGCTATGGGCTTTGCAGCAGGTGAGGCTATATTGCCCTTAATAGCAGTCATGGCTATTGCTGCTATCGGCTGGCGTAGTAGCTATATGGGTGTGGCTTTGGTGGTAATGCTGATGGTTCTTCCTGCCAGCATGTGGCTGCTGAGAGGGCATCAAGGGCGTCACCAAGACTATGAACTAAATCTCAATCAGCGTGAGGCTAAAGGATCGGGTCCCCAAGAGTCAGTGCATGAGGTTGGTAAAAGTGCTGTTAGCATAAAGTCGTGGCGTCGCCGAGATGTGCTTAAGGACTATCGCTTTTACTTAATTTTGCCAGGGGTATCTGCCTCATCCTTGGTCAGTACAGCACTATTTTTTCACCACCTTAATTTAGCTGATGAAAAAGGCTGGTCGCATACCTTTATGACGGGTAACTATCTTCTTTACTCAGTAATAGCCACGGCTATGGCCGTTGTTTCTGGTCAACTAATTGATCGGTTTAGTGCCCTAGCGCTTATGCCGTTTACTCTGTTACCCATCGCAGCAGCCTTAATCATGATTAATTTAGTCGATAGTTATTGGGTCATCTGGGTCTATATGGTGCTCCTAGGTATAGGTTCTGGTTTAGCACAAACAGCTCAGTCTGCCCTGTGGCCAGAATGTTATGGTGTGCGTTATTTAGGGTCTATTAAAAGCTTATATTGGACCTTTGTAGTTTTTGCCTCAGCCTTAGGCCCGGTTTGGCTAGGATACTTGGTTGATCTAGGCTATAGTTTCCAGCAATCTGTGCTCACCATGGTGGTTTACTTATTATTGGCGACGGGCTTAATGATGTTAGGGTTAAGAAAGTTTCGTTCTGCTTAGTCCAAAGCATGGCTAGGTTTGGGTGCTACCAGCGAGTATAATGTGGTAACGTTGAAACTGTTAAAACTAATTCTTATTTTCTGGTGGGGCTTTTTGTGCTGTTAATGCTCGATAATTATGATTCGTTCACTTATAACCTAGTGCGCTATTTCCGCGAGCTTGGGGCTGAGGTTGTGGTCTATCGAAATGATGAAATTAGCCTTGCAGACATTGAGCAGTTAGCGCCGACTCATATTGTCATTTCGCCAGGGCCGTGTACGCCCAACGAAGCGGGTATTTCTTTGGTAGCCATCGCTCACTTTGCGGGAAAAATACCCCTACTAGGCGTGTGCTTGGGTCACCAGAGTATCGGCCAAGTCTTTGGTGGTAAGGTGGTTCGTGCTAAAAAAGTGATGCATGGGAAAACGTCTATGGTACAGCACCAACAAACGGGTGTATTTTCGGGCTTAGAGCAACCTTTAGAAGTCACTCGCTATCATTCCTTAGTGGTAGAGGCGCATTCGTTACCTTCTTGTTTAGAGGCCACAGCTTGGAGCTTAAATGCATTGGGTGAAAAAGAGGCGATCATGGGACTGCGTCACAAAACTCTGGATGTCGAGGGTGTTCAGTTTCATCCAGAATCTGTGTTAACGCATCAAGGGCACGAACTTTTGGCTAACTTTCTTAAGCGCTAAGGTGGTCTAAGATTTTACCTACAACATACGTCAAGGTCTGTGACTTTAATCAGTATTAATTTCGGCCTCTGGTATCATCAATAAACAACTTTAGCATTAAACTCCTTAAATCAGCTTAGATCTCTTGGTCTTTTTTTATGTCTTTTTAGGTGCTGAGGCTGATTAACTCAAAAGACTAATTTATTTACTAAATGATGTTTATAAAGCCTGATTTTTTGTGGTGTTATTTGCTAGAGTAGAGTTTGTAAAATGATTGCAGTTGAACAAGGGTTCTCCATGAATATGCAACAGGCCATTGCGGCTGTTACCGAGCGACAAGACTTAAGCCAAGCCCAAATGCAGGCCGTGATGAATCTTATTATGACTGGTGAGGCCACACAGGCTCAGATCGGTGGTTTCTTGGTGGGTTTGCGCATGAAAGGTGAAACTGTAGACGAAATTACGGGGGCGGTCATTGCCATGCGGGCACTGGCTTCAGGTGTCAAAGTGCATGGTGAACATGTCATCGATACCTGTGGCACAGGGGGAGACAGTTCAGGCATATTCAATGTTTCCACAGGCTGTGCCTTTATTGCGTCGGCCGCTGGGGCTCAAGTAGCTAAGCATGGCAATCGCTCTATTTCTTCCAAAAGTGGCAGCTCTGACCTACTTGAAGCTGCGGGGGTAGATATCATGCTTAAGCCCCTGCAGGTGGAGCAGTGTATTGCTGACCTAGGAGTAGGCTTTATGTTTGCCCCTGCCCATCATAGCGCCATGAAGCATGCGATCGGCCCACGGCGTGAAATGGCAATTCGGACGCTATTTAATATTTTAGGCCCTTTGACTAACCCTGCGGGTGCGCGTCATCAGGTGTTAGGTGTATTTAGTCGCCAATGGCAACGGCCCATGGCTGAAGTACTGCGTCGCTTGGGCAGTAAACATGTGATGGTGGTTCATTCTGAAGATGGCTTAGATGAAATTAGTATTGCTGCACCGACCTACGTGGTAGAGCTAAAAGATGATGAAATCAATGAATACACCATAGATCCCAGCACTTATAACTTATCCCACACGAATTTAGAGGCATTAGTGGTGGATGATGCATTGGCAAGTTTAAAATTAATTAAACAAGCTTTCGCTGGCCAAGCGGGTGCGCCACTGGACATGTTGTTACTCAATGCCGGCGCAGCCATTTATTGTGCAGACCTTGCTGTTGATTTGGCAGCGGGTATAGAACAAGCGAAGTGGGTGATTAATAGTGGCTCAGCGCAGCGAAAGTTAGATGATCTTATTCACTTGACGCAGGGGTTTAATGCATCATGAGTACCCCAACAGTCCTGAAGCGCATTTTAGTGCGCAAACTTGAAGAAATTAAAGAGCGACAGCATCAGACCCCCATCGATCATTTAAAACTCAAAGTTAAAGCCAATCAAATTGGCCCCATGGCCCCTCGTGGTTTTGCCAAAGCCATGCAAGCCAAGTTAGATCAAGGTTTGCCGGCCGTGATTGCCGAAGTCAAAAAAGCCTCCCCTAGTAAAGGGGTGATCCGTGAAAATTTTGATCCGGGACAAATTGCTGCCAGTTATCAAACGGGTGGTGCTGCGTGCATGTCAGTCTTAACTGACGCTGACTTCTTTCAAGGCCACGAAAATTATTTGCAGCAAGCTCGGGCCGCTTGCAGTCTGCCGGTTATACGTAAAGATTTTATTGTAGACCCTTACCAAGTATACGAAGCTAGAGCGATTGGTGCCGATTGTATTTTACTCATCGTGGCTTGTTTGGAAGATCAACAAATGCAAACTTTAGCTCGTTTGGCAGAAGAGCTGGGTATGGACGTGTTAGTCGAGTCCCATGATGCTCAAGAATTGGGTCGGGCGCTCACATTAAAGACCCCTTTAATGGGTATTAATAATCGCAATTTACATACCTTTGACCTAACGCTGCAGACCACCTTTGATCTGTTATCCATGGTGCCAGATGATCGTATGGTTATTACCGAGAGCGGTATCCGCACTCCTGCTGATGTTCTGCTCATGCAAAAGCAAAGTGTGAATGCATTTTTGGTAGGTGAATCTTTTATGCGCGCCGGTGATCCTGGTGCAAAATTAGCCGAGCTATTCGGTGCCCCGTAATGAACGAAAATAAGAGGTTATTATTATGATGATGAAAAACTATCCACCCACTGAGCCAGCAAAAGCCAAGGCTATTCATTTAACCCAACCTAAACTAATTTCTCGGCTCCAAAAAGCGGCTTTATTGACGTCGATTGTGGTCTTGGCATGGGCCCTGAGCTCCACTGTTGTTTGGGCTAATGGTGATCAAATTATTGGCTCATGGGTCACACCAGACGATAAAGCAGTGGTTGAAATTTATCAGCAAGAAGGTCAATATTTTGGTAAATTTATATCCTTGAAAGAGCCTAACTATGGCGCAGACATGCAGGTGGAAGGTTTAGAAGGGCAACCAAAAGTTGATCGTAAAAATCCAGATGTTACACAACACGAGCAACCGATTGTTGGACTCGTAATGCTTCATGGAATGGCTTACACCGTTTCAAAGCAGGGTAAGCAGACATGGCAGGGCGGTACCATTTATGATCCAAGTAATGGTAAATCTTATAAGTGCACGATCAAACTTAATGCTGATGGCACGCTAGATTTAAGGGGCTATATAGGTATTTCTTTATTTGGACGTTCTCAAACTTGGCGTCCCCAGCAAGGCTAGTCTTCGATCAATCTGAATATTAGGCAATAGAACATGATGCAAGCAAAAGTAAGTTGGGCCGGTGGTGTGAGCTTTACCACTGAATCAGGTTCGGGTCACACGGTGACAGTGGATGGTCCACCTGATATGGGTGGCGAAAACCGTGGTGCAAGACCCATGGAATTAATCCTTATGGGGTTGGGCGGTTGTGCTTCCTTCGATGTGATGACCATTCTTAAAAAAACGCGCCAAGATGTCACCGATTGTGTGGCACATTTGACTGCGGAGCGGGCGGACGCAGTGCCGGCTGTGTTTACTAAAATCCACCTTCATTTTGTGGTGACTGGGCGTCATTTAAAAGCCAAGCACGTGGCCCGTGCTATTCAATTATCTGCTGAGGAGTATTGCTCTGCTTCTTTGATGCTGGAAAAGGGCAACGTTGCCATTAGCCACGATTACGAAATCACAGAGTTGGATGCTTAATTGAACTCATCTAATACAAATTTAAAACGCTTTTGGTCACCCAAAGTACATGATTTGTCACCCTATGTGCCGGGAGAGCAGCCTAAGTTAACCAACTTAGTAAAGCTTAATACCAATGAAAACCCATTTCCACCTTCGCCCAAGGTTTTTGTGGCCATACAAAATCAACTGAATGAATCATTGCGTTTGTACCCAGACCCTAACGCCACTAAATTGCGCCAGTGTTTGGCAGATTCCACAGGCTTAAACATTGATAACGTATTTGTTGGTAACGGTTCTGATGAGGTTTTAGCCCATACTTTTCAGGCCTTGCTACAGCACAGTGAACCCTTGCTCTTTCCTGACATCAGTTATAGTTTCTACCCCGTATACTGTGGCTTGTATGGTATTAAAAAGTGCGAAGTGCCCTTGTCTGAAGATTTGACTATTAATGTTTCTGATTTCTCGCAGCCTAATGGTGGAGTGATTTTGCCCAATCCTAATGCACCCACAGGTGAGTTACTGAGTTTAATGGATATCCAGCAATTGTTAATGGCCAATACTAATAGAGTGGTCGTGATTGATGAGGCTTATATTGATTTTGGTGGCCAATCAGCGGCTCAATTAGTCCCCGAGTTTGATAACCTTTTGGTGGTTCAAACTCTATCTAAGTCACGTTCATTAGCGGGTTTAAGGGTTGGTTTTGCATTGGGTCAAAGTCACCTTATAGAAGCCCTAGAAAGAGTCAAAAATAGTTTCAATTCTTACCCTCTAAGTAGTGAATCTCAAGCCGGTGCCATAGCGGCAATAAAGGATGTGAGTTACTTTCAAGAGACTTGCCAAGCTAATATTGCACAGCGGGAAAAACTAGCAGGGCAGCTAAAAGCGTTGGGTTTTAGTATGACGCAATCCTACGCTAATTTCTTGTTTGTCACCCATGAAACCCTAAGAGCGCAAGAAATTGCAGCCTCCTTACGAGAGCAGGGTATTATCATACGCCACCTCACGAGTAGCCCCCGTATTAGTAATTATCTGCGCATTAGCGTCGGCAGTGTGGTTGAGTGTGAGTTATTAGTGCAGGCGTTAACAGCAATGGTGGCCGCTAGTTAGCCTTGCTTGGGCTGCCGCCACTGCTTAGCTCAGGTGCCAAGTGCTCGACCGCCCATGAGATGCAAATGAATGTGATAGACCACTTGCCCCCCATCTGCATTGCAGTTCATCTGTACGCGATAACCGCCGTCTGCGATACCGGTGTCTTTAGCCAGTTGAGCTGCAGTAAGCATCATGTGCCCTAGTAATGCTTGATGCTCAAGATTAGCGTCGTTGAGTGTGGCAATGGCCTGTTTAGGAATGATCAAATAATGTACGGGGGCCTTGGGAGCAATGTCCTTAAAGGCCAAAACAAGCTCATCTTCATACACGATGTCAGCTGGAATTTCACGACTGATAATTTTGTCAAAAATAGTGTTCATAGAACTCACTGCCTTGGCTAATTAATGGAGTTGCTCTCGAGCGATGGCCCGATAGCCGATATCACGGCGGCAAAACTTGCCTTCCCAAGTAATCTGATCAGCCAACTCATAAGCCTTATGCTGGGCTTCACCTACAGTATCCCCAAGTGCTACAGCGCAAAGAACACGCCCACCGTTAGTCGTGACCATGCCCTCATCATTGAGGCTAGTTCCAGCATGAAAAATCTTACTCGTTTGACCTGGCTCCTCAGGGAGGCTAATGACGTCACCTTTAGGATAAGCATCTGGGTAACCTTTGGCAGCGAGCACCACGCCAACGGCTGGACGACTGTCCCAATGCGCGATCGTCTGGTCCAGCACCCCCATGGTGCCAGCCACACACAATTCGACAATACTATTCTTAAGACGCATCATGATGGGCTGAGTTTCTGGATCACCAAAACGGCAGTTAAATTCCAACACCTTTGGGGTGCCGTCGGAATCCACCATGATGCCAGCGTAAAGAAACCCTGTATATACATAGCCATCAGCAGCCATACCGTTAACCGTTGGCATAATTACTTCATCCATAATACGTTGGTGCAAGGTCGCATCTACCACAGGGGCGGGTGAATAGGCCCCCATGCCCCCCGTATTGGGCCCAAGATCACCTTCATCTCGTGCTTTGTGATCTTGGCTAGATGCAAGTGGCAATACGTTTTTGCCATCTGCCATAACAATAAAACTGGCTTCTTCACCCACTAAAAACTCTTCAATGACGACGCGATTCCCGGCCTCACCAAAAGCGTTGCCAGCTAGCATGTCCTGGACTGCTGCGCACGCTTGTTCAATGGTATCAGCTAAAATAACACCTTTGCCTGCAGCAAGTCCGTCTGCTTTTATAACGATGGGCGCGCCTTGCTCATTAATGTATGCAAGAGCAGGTGCGACCTGCGTAAAGGTCGCATAACTAGCCGTGGGTATACCATGACGTTGCAGGAAATCTTTTGCAAAAGTTTTTGAACCTTCTAGTTGTGCTGCGCCCTTTGTAGGACCAAAAATATCCATGTTGGCAGCCTGAAATAGGTCGACTATGCCCGCAACAAGAGGTGCTTCAGGCCCCACAATGGTTAGGTCTACTTTATTATCTTTGGCAAATGTTAATAGACCATCAATGTCCATTACATCAAGGGGCACATTTTCAGTTTTCTTTTCTAATGCAGTCCCAGCGTTACCCGGTGCGACAAATATTTTGTGCACACCACGGTTTTTGGAGGCCTGCCATGCGAGTGCATGTTCGCGGCCACCGCCACCTATAATTAATACATTCATGTTGGTTCTCGTTGCCTGAATTACGATTTAATTTATTGCTTATTATTAATGACGGAAGTGGCGCATACCGGTAAATATCATGCTGATATTGTGCTCGTTGGCTGCAGCAATGACCTCCTCATCCCGCATAGAGCCTCCAGGCTGGATAATAGCGCTAATACCCGCTGCTGCAGCGGCATCAATACCATCTCTAAAGGGGAAAAAGGCGTCAGAGGCCATTACTGAGCCCTGTACTTCTAAGGCTTCATCACTGGCCTTAATGCCAGCAATTTTAGCACTGTAAATCCGACTCATCTGGCCGGCTCCAACACCGATCGTCATGCCCCCTTTACAATAGACAATGGCATTGGATTTGACATATTTTGCTACTTTCCAAGCAAACTGTAGATCGTGCATTTCTGCTTCTGTTGGCATGCGCTCGCTAACAATCTTTAGATCAGCTTCTAGTATCTGTCCTAAATCGCGGTCCTGAACTAATAAACCACCCGTGACACGTTTGTAGTCTAGCTCTGGCGTATGTAAGTGAGGGAGTTTGCCACAGCTTAGCACTCTTACATTGGGTTTACGGGAGAGGGTTTCTGCAGCTGTGGCACTAATACTTGGGGCAATAATGACTTCGACAAACTGGCGGTCAATAATGCGTTGAGCTGTGCCTGCATCGAGTTCACGGTTAAAAGCGATGATGCCACCAAAGGCAGAGGTAGGATCGGTACTATAAGCTTTTTCATAAGCTTGCGTAATTTGGGTTCCCACAGCCACACCGCATGGGTTTGCATGTTTCACAATCACACAAGCAGGATCTTGGAACGATTTTACGCACTCGATGGCAGCATCTGTATCGGCAATATTGTTAAAAGAAAGGGCTTTACCTTGAACCTGGAGAGCCGTTGAGACACTGGCTTCTTTGGGGTCGTGTTCAATATAAAAAGCAGCATTTTGATGTGGGTTTTCACCATAACGCATGTCCTGAACTTTTTTCAGCTGGGTGTTAAATGTGCGTGGGAACTTGGAGTCAGTATTGTGTTGAGCGCCTAAATAATTAGCGATAGCGCCATCATATAAAGCCGTGTGTTCAAAAGCTTTGCAGGCTAGATCTGTGCGCGTGGTTTGGCTTAAACCTCCTTTTGCGGTAATTTCTGTGACAATATCAGCATAGTCAAAAGCATTGACGACAACCGCCACATGTTTGTTGTTTTTCGCCGCTGAACGCACCATGGTTGGTCCGCCAATATCAATATTTTCAATGGCCATATCTAAGGTGCAATCGTCACGCTCAATGGTCGCCTTGAAGGGGTATAGATTAACCACCACTAGATCAATTTCATCGATGCCATGGTGCGCCATTATGGCTTCATCTTGACCACGGCGACCTAAAATTCCACCGTGTATTTTTGGATGTAAGGTCTTCACTCTTCCATCCATCATTTCTGGAAATCCAGTGTAATCAGATACCTCGATAGCAGTCACACCTGACTCATTTAATAACTTGAATGTACCTCCAGTAGAGAGGATTTCTATGCCCAATTGGCTCAAGTTTTTGGCAAACTCTACAATACCCTGTTTATCTGAAACGCTAATAAGAGCGCGGCGAATGGCGTGTGCTTGTGACATGAATGTATCCTTTTAACTGCCGAGGTTGGTGCTGTTTAAAGTAAATCGTACTGTTTTAATTTTTTGCGCAATGTGCCCCGATTGAGGCCAAGTAAAGCAGCCGCCTTCGACTGGTTATCTTGTGTGTGCTCCATCACACATTCAAACAAAGGGGCTTCCACCTGTTGCATGAACAAGTCATATAGAGCACTGGGTTGCTGGCCATCGAGTTCATCAAAGTACTGAGTTAACGATTGTTCGACACTTTGTCGCAAAGACTGAGGGACTTGCTTTGGGTCGATGGCAGGGTCATTTTCATGTTCATAGGTATTAGCAGGGTCGGAGTCATACCTTGCTTGGGCGATGAGGCTGTTGGGCAAGCTGTGCACGGGTTTTTTAATGTCATTATTCATAGTTTCAAGCAGCCTGGTTTTCTGTGCTGGCAAAATAGTGGTTTAGAAAGTCAAGTTGGTGCAGGGGGTCTTGTAAGTGATTAAATTGTTTACGCAGCGCTGGTTCTTGTTTGAGGTACCAACCAACGTGTTTGCGGGCAATCCTTGGGCCCATGATTTCCCCATAGAGGTCATACAAACCATATAGGTGTTGCTGTAATACTTGCCAAATTATTTGATTACTTGGTTTTTTGAGGTGTGTACCATGTTGTAAGTGATGATGTATTTGTTGGAATAGCCATGGGTTCCCTTGAGCACCTCTGCCTATCATCAGACCATCAGCATTAGTATAAGCAAGGATGTAGGCCGCATCTTCTGCGGTGTTAATGTCACCATTAGCAATCACAGGAATGTCTAGAGTTTGTTTAATGGCAGCAATAGTGTCATATTCTACAGCACCCTTGAAGCCACAAGCACGGGTTCTTCCGTGCACTGCGAGGGCCTTTATACCGGCTTCTTGGGCAATGTTTGCAATATCTAAACCATTACGTTGGTCCGTACTCCAGCCCGTTCGTATTTTTAGAGTGACAGGCACATCAACCGCAGCAACCACTGCAGTCAATATGTCTTTAACTAACTGAGGATCCCTCAATAAGGCTGAACCCGCGGCTTTTTTTAACACTTTTTTGGCGGGGCAACCCATGTTGATATCAATGATTTGCGCTCCAAGGGCTACATTAGCTTGGGCTGCATGGGCCATTTGAGCTGGGTCACTGCCAGCAATCTGCACACTAATAGGAACACCGTCATCAGCATGGGGTAGGCGCCGTTGAGACTTTTGCGTATGCCACAAAGACGTATCTGAAGTGAGCATTTCAGCTACTGCCAAGCCTGCACCGAGTTGACGGCATAAATGCCGAAATGGACGGTCAGTAATGCCAGCCATGGGTGCCAATATCAACCCATTTTCAAGTTGATGGGGGCCAATGGCAAAGCCATAAATAACGCTAGAGTGATTCATTACAAGTTAAGAAAATGCCTAAAATTGCTTGAATTGAGGTTTGAATGATAAGCAGCTATTGTACGAGTTGTACGTTTTTTGTTCAACTGATAAGGCAGTGTAACTGGCTATATGAGCTCACATTAATGCCTAAATCCGCAATTTGAGTATTTTTTAATACAAAGGGTTTCTATATGTTGTGACCTATCTTGAGCCCATTGGGGTGACCTTTAATTTATTGAATTAAATATTAGTACAGAAAGTGAACTATGTTAGATTCATTTCGGCTGTTAGAATTAAACACTGTAAAAGATGAATAAGCTGCATCAGTAGTCTGAAATCTTGCAGATAACGTGCTTAACCTAAATTAATGAAAGGAAATTTATAATGGCGATTTATGATAAAATGATCCAAACCATGGACGATAAAAATGTAGATGCTTATTTAGACTTGCTGCATGATGACTTTGTGGTTGTGTTCCACAAATCAGGTAACAGTTTCTCTAAAAGTGAATGGGGTGAAATGATTACTGGGATGTTTGCCAATGATAAGTTTATTCGAGATTCATCTCGCTGTGTTTATGAGAATGATGACATTATGGTTCAACACATGTTCATGTCCTACCCAGATGATTCAAAAGAAGCTGTTATGGGCATTGCTATGATTAAAGACGGCAAAGTGATTCGTATGGAAACTGGTGCGACTAGCTTAAATTAAGTTGTGCCTTTGGGGGGGTTCACTGAATAGTGGGCCCCTCTCATGCTTTGGGTCAGGGTAATAGCAACATTCGGTTAAAATGTCATTGGGTAATGCTTGATTAGAATATTAATGCTCATCCCAAAACAAACGATCACCACCACTGGTTTTATAAGCCTTGCACCTTTGCTCATCACCATGCGGGCACCAATGGATGAACCTAATAATTGGCCTACGGCCATGACTCCGCCAATAATCCAAGCCACCTCTCCAAATATGATAAAATAGAGTAAAGCAGCAACGTTGCTGGTTAAGTTGAGTATCTTGGCTTGAGCTGTGCCTTTTGAAAGTCCAAAACCCAACACTGAAACGAAAGCGAGAGCCATTAGACTGCCTGTTCCTGGACCAAAGAAACCATCATAAAAGCCTAATAGCGGGCAAAACACGAGCATGAAGCAGAGTCTTGATAATTTCTGCTGCTTTTGTTCATCGTTAAAGTCTGGGGAAAGCAGAACGTAGAGTCCCATAGCCATCAAAAGAAACGGGAGAAATAGGACAAGTTTGCTCGAGTCAATTTGTAATAACAACCAACTCCCTAACACTGAGCCAATAAAGGTGAGAGTGATCATGCCTTTCATTTCATTTAAACAGACAAACTTAGTCCTGACAAAATAAAGCGAAGCCACAAAAGTACCCATAGAGCTTTGCAGTTTATTGGTTGCGATGGCCATGGAGGGCGACATGCCGGTTAGGAGTAAAGTGGGCACAGTAATTAACCCACCTCCACCAGCCAAGGTATCCACCCAACCCGCAATCGCTGCAATTAAAAAAAGTAACATTAATAGTTCTATGCTGGGCATAAAATGAGTCCTACGCTAATTTCTAACCCCTGAGCCCCTGAGCCCCTGAGCTTGAAGTTTAGCTTCCGTTAGAGTGGTGTGGCTAATAAATATTTCGACAAAGCCAAACCAATGACGCCTAACAAACACACCCCAAGCCACTGACGCACGACTTTGGCATCACGAGTAAGCATGAGCTTATGAAATTTAAGTCCCAGCATATGGCCACAGGCCGCCGGTATCAAAAGTGCCAAGGACCACTGCCACTGTAAATCTACCCCAGCAATAGCAAAGGCTAACATTTTGATGACAACAAGGATGAACCACAAGACAAAGAGGGTATCGCGGTAGGCTGATATGGCCATTTTTCGAACGGCTACGGCCACGATGAGGGGTGCGCCAATTAATGAAGCGCCACTAAAATAGCCGCCAACAATATATAGTAAACGATCGACCCACGGAGATTGACTCTTAATCTCCCATTTAATAATCCAGGTGACTGCATAAAAACCGGTAATGGCATAAATAAATGCCACCATCCATTGGGTGGGTAAGCTCAGTAATCCTATGACGCCGATAAGTTTGGGGACCATCATCCAAGTTAATGATTCCCTCAAAAACCCATGGTCGACGTGTTTGAAGCGCAGGCCTGTGGTGATACCAGAAAAAATCAGTAAGTGGGTGGCAATAATAGGTAAAAAGAATAACGGCTTGTCAGCGACTAAGAGCATTAAGGGAAGGGCGAGAGCGGCGCCACCAAAGCCTAAACCAGCGCGCACAAAACCAGACCAGACAAAAATAGCGCTAATGACTATGATTTGTGTGCTACTGAAATCCATAAGATATTAGCGCTTTATGCCGTCAATACGAACCCACTCGTCTTTAGAGACGACCGTGTGCATATCAAACCATGGTGAATAAGCCTTAACCACAGCATCAGCCTGGTGTTCAAGAATGCCAGATAAGGTGATTAATCCCCTGACTTTAGTGAGTTCAGCCAAGTGCGCAGCCATTTCAATTAATGGGCCCGCTAGAATGTTAGCAAGCATCACATCTACCGCCTCTTGGGGGGTATCTTCAGGTAAGAAAACAGGAATAGCTTGTGCTGCAATACCGTTGCGTTGGGCATTATCTTTGGTGGCAGTGAGCGCTTGCGTATCGTTATCTACACCCAAGACGCGCTCTGCGCCCATGAGCATCGCGCCAATAGCTAAAATGCCTGAACCACAACCATAATCAATGACTGTTTTACCTTGCCAGTCTTGCTCTGCAATCCATTGTAAACATAAGGCTGTAGTGGGATGACTACCCGTACCAAAGGCCAAGCCTGGATCCAACATAAGGTTTACTGCCATTGGGTCTGGAACAGGTTTCCAGCTAGGGCAAACCCACAAATGACTACCAAATTGAAGTGGTTCAAAACGATCCATCCATTGCCTTTCCCAATCTTTGTCTTCGAGAATTTCTAACTTATAATTTGGAAATGGCGTGTTTGCAAAGGCGGCTTGCCAACCGTTACCTAGGTAATCTAATAACGCATCACCGTCTGTGTCAGCTTCGAACAGACCCATCACCTGCGTATCCTGCCACAATGGTGTGGTGCCCTTAATGGGTTCAAACACTGGCTGGTCTGCACCATCCAGCATGCTCACAGCCCCTGCACCACACAGAAGTAACATATCTTCCAAAAATTCAGAATTTTCGGGGCTAGATGATAAAGTAATTTGTACCCAGGGCATTTTGACCTCTGTAGACTAATGCGTGCGATATTACGGCGATAAAAAAGGGCTAAAGCAGGGCATTTACTGCATGTAAACGCCTTCACTTCGCCCTTTTAACTTTACTTTAATTCACTAGGTCCATGTGGCCCTTTTGAAGATCAACACATGATCTCAAGGGTATTTTTGGCTAAGGGGCCAATAAGAATGCAGATTTAAAGACCTAGTTTTTTTTCTAAGTAGTGGATATTAACGCCCCCTTCAGCAAACAATGCATCTCGCACAATTTCTTTTTGGAGGGGGATGTTGGTCTTAATGCCGTCAATAATCATTTCATCTAAAGCCACTTCCATGCGCTTTAACGCTTCTTTGCGGGTGGCTGCGTGGGTAATGACTTTAGCAATCATTGAGTCATAAAAGGGGGGCACTGTATAACCACTGTAAATATGTGAATCTACCCTTACCCCTAGACCTCCAGGAGCATGAAATTGCGTGACTTTGCCTGGACTTGGCATAAAAGTCTTAGCATCTTCAGCGTTAATTCGACACTCAAACGCATGGCCTTTAACTGACACATCTTCTTGTTTAACAGACAATGGATAACCACTAGCAATGCGCAACTGTTCTTTGATGATGTCTACTCCAGTAATCATTTCTGTGACTGGATGTTCCACCTGCACGCGAGTATTCATCTCGATGAAGTAAAAACCACCATCTTCATACAAGAATTCAAAGGTGCCGGCACCACGGTAGCCAATTTCAAGACAGGCATCGGTACAGCTTTTAAGCACTTGAGCTTGGGCAACGGCATCCATATGGGGTGCTGGTGCTTCTTCAACCACTTTCTGATGACGCCTTTGCATTGAGCAATCTCGGTCATACAGGTGAATTACACCACCTTGGCCATCGGCTAAAATTTGCACTTCGACATGGCGAGGATTTTGTAAGAACTTCTCCATATAAACGATGTCGTTACCAAACGCACCTTTGGCTTCTGCTTTGGTCACCATGATGGAAGTAATAAGAGTCTCTTCGTTGTGCACCACGCGCATACCACGGCCACCACCTCCGGCAGAGGCTTTTATAATAACGGGGTAGCCAATGCGCTTAGCAATGCGCTTGGTTCGTTCTACATCATCATCTAATGGTCCGTTGGAGCCAGGTACAGTGGGCACTCCCGACTTTTGCATCGCAGCAATGGCCGCCACTTTATCGCCCATAATGCGGATCGTAGCTGCGGTAGGTCCAATAAAGGTAAAACCACTGCTTTCGACCATTTCTGCAAAGTCAGCATTCTCTGCCAAAAAACCATAGCCTGGGTGAATGCCTGTAGCGTGAGTGACTTCTGCTGCAGATAAAATACGGGGAATGTTTAAATAACTTTCCGTAGAGGAATTTGGGCCAATACATACAGCTTCATCCGCCAAACGAACGTGCATGAGGTCTTTGTCTGCTTTGGAGTGCACGGCTACAGTTTGGATGCCGAGTTCTTTGCAGGCACGCAAAATCCGTAAGGCAATTTCTCCACGATTCGCAATAACAACTTTTTCTAACATGAGACAGCTCCGGTGTTAGGCTATGGTGACCAGAGGTTGATCAAACTCAACAGCTTCGCCGTCTGCGACCAGAATTGCAGTCACAGTGCCCGACTTATCGGCTTCAATTTGATTCATCATCTTCATTGCTTCGATGATACAAATGACATCACCCTCTTTAACTGTTTGGCCCACTTCTGAAAACGCAGGGGCGCCTGGAGATGGGCAACGATAAAAGGTGCCCACCATGGGAGAAGTCACAGCATGTCCAGTAGCTTCTGGTACACTGGGTGCTGCAACAATAGCTGGCGCAGCAGCTTGCATGACAGGTGCAGCTTGCATGGCTGGAGCAGCCGCTGCCACCAGCATGGCAGATGAGGCTCGACTAATGCGCACAGACTCTTCGCCTTCTTTAATTTCTATTTCGTTAATGTCAGACTCTTCTAGTAACTCGATGAGTTTTTTAACTTTACGAATGTCCATGGGATCTCTCTATTTTTTTTAAAATGATAATTAACAGCTCAAACGACCAATGGCGGCGTCTATGGCAAAACGGTATCCATCAACTCCGAGGCCACAAATGACGCCCTCGGCAATATCAGACAAATACGAATGATGGCGAAAATTTTCGCGTTGATGCACGTTACTTAAATGCACTTCAATGAAAGGGATTTTGACACCAAGTAGGGCATCACGCAGCGCTACACTTGTGTGAGTGTAAGCGGCTGGATTGATCACGATAAATTGCACGCCTTGGCGCTGAGCTTCATGAATCGCATCTACGAGGGCATGTTCGGCGTTACTTTGCATGCAGTTAATGGAAACACCAGCGTCTTGACACTGAGTTTGGCACTGGGATTCGATCTGCGCCAAAGTCAAGTTGCCATAAATTCCAGGCTCTCTCATGCCTAAAAGGTTTAGGTTCGGGCCATTAAGAAGCAGAACTTGTGCCATTAAATATTTTTCCAATTTTGCAGAAAACAATGAAGATTATAGGAGATGATAGCAGATTGGTGGGATTTTGCCGAAGTTTTTATGATTTATTTAACCCTAGAGGAGTCTTGCCACGTCTGTTACTCTTAGGTGGCGTAAATAATTTCGGATTATATTTTATGACTTTGTTATACCTTCAGCCTTTGCTCAAACTTAGGGCTGTCATTCCAATCACTCTATCGCTACTTATAACAGCTTGCGCTGGATTGACCCAAACCTCTTCTAAGCAGGCCCCGGTGACGATTGCACAGGTCGTTGAAGCCCCCTCAGCAACCGCTTTAGAAAAACCCTTAGAAGCGAATCTTGCTGTGGCGCCTCTGGGGACCAAGGGGTTACCGACAGTGTTGCCAAAAGTTGGCTTGAAAGAAGTTAAACCACCCTTAGCTTTGGCCTCAACCAACCAACCAACGGACGCGATTGCTTTTTGGTTGGGAGAGGCAGGGTGGGCTTTTGAGCAAGACAAGTTGACCACGCCTAAGAGTGACAACTCATATTATTATTTGACTAAAGTGCTGGCTAAAGAACCAAATAATATTAAAGCCGTAGCGGCTTTAAAAAAGATTGTTGAGCGCTATTATAAATTGCTTCGTTCGAGTCTAAGTCAAAATAAGGTTCAACAAGCACGCGTGTTCTTGTCGCGGGCCACACTTGTTATGCCTACGCATGGCCAGTTAGCAAGCATGAGACAGTTAATTGATGACCATGCTGTTAATCAAAGTGCAGAAGTGAGTGCAGAAGTGAGTGCGCCAGCGCCAGCAACCGCCGTGCCAGCAATGCGTAATCAAAAGCTACTTGTTCCGACTCAGTTATTAGATCAGCAAGATCAACTGCTTGCTCAATGGCTAATACGGGTGGCGAAAAAGGCCCATGCTTTGAAAGCCACTATGCTGATTGTAGCCCCCAAGGACGATCAGGTGCGGTGGCTTTATCAAACTATGAATAGTGCCGATCCAGAGCAGAGAATTAGGGCTAATATTAAACACAGTCGACCCGCGCGTGTAGAAGTTAAATACCTCGCTCGCAAGGATGAGCTTGAAGTTTACGCCAACTAGCACCATATACCGACAGTGTCATTGCTGCTTTAATCAGCACTATTCAAAGGAACTCATAATGCCCAACATCAAGCAAGGATTACGCAACCTTAAAGAGGATTATGTTGATGGGAGCCACTGGATCATCCGAACTTTTGGTGTTTTAGTGATTGTTTATGGGTTATTTTCGTCTGCACTGGGCTTCTATTGGAATAGTGAGCCCGATATTGCACCGCCACCTGCGGCACAGACAGTCACGGGAGCAGCCACCACTAAGGCCTTATTGTATGTCGCCAACACCATGTTAAATAAGCCTGGTGGCTATCTTTCCAACGATGTGTCACTACCTGGTGTATGGATGGATAATATTCCTAATTGGGAATATGGCGTGTTGATTCAAGTGCGTGATTTATCTCGTGCGATGCGCAAAGACTTTAGCCGATCTCAATCCCAATCTACTGAAGACCCAGATCTGGCGATTACCGAACCGCAATTTAATTTTGACAGTAAAAGCTGGATGTTGCCGTCCAGTGAAGGTGAGTACCTGACAGGCATAGATGCTCTTATCCGCTACCTAGAACGGCTTTCAGATCAGCAACAAAGCCAGGCGCAATTTTATGCTCGGGCTGATAATCTGACTCGCTGGTTAGGAGACGTAGAAACCCGCCTTGGAAGTTTGTCGCAACGTCTGAGCGCCAGCGTGGGTCAGAAACGATTAAATACAGACTTGGCAGGTGATGCGTCAGCAACTCAGTCGACTAGTGCAGACAGTGAGTTAGTCATTAAAACGCCTTGGTCAGAAATTGATGACGTGTTTTATGAAGCGCGGGGTGCGAGTTGGGCCTTGATTCAGCTAATGCGAGCCATTGAAGTAGATTTTAAATCGGTGTTAGAAAAGAAAAATGCTTTGGTGAGCTTGAGACAAATTATTCGCGAGTTAGAATCGACCCAAGAGACCTTATGGAGTCCTATGATTATGAATGGCTCAGGTTTCGGTTTAGTGGCTAACCACTCGCTGGTTATGGCGTCTTACATCGCCCGTGCTAACGCTGCGATCATTGACTTGAGAGAATTGTTAACTCAGGGTTAGCCATGAGTTAATAGTTAGGCTGGTTTGCACTTAGCGCCTTCGCTAATGGGTGCAAATCCAGCCTTTTAATCATGTGGAACTAGCCTTGGTATGCTGCAGCTGCTACTTGTATTTTGGCTTTTGCAGCGTCCGCACCTTCCCAACTTTCAACCTTAACCCATTTGCCTTTCTCAAGGTTCTTATAGTTCTCAAAAAACTCTTTAATACGGCTACGAAGCATTTCGGGTAAGTCAGTAATGTCATGCACGTCGTTGTAGGCTTGGGTTAATTTTTCATGGGGCACCGCTAAAAGTTTAGCGTCCTCTCCCGCTTCATCAGTCATGTTTAAAACACCCACTGGGCGACAGCGAATAACGCTGCCTGGCACCACAGGGTAGGGTGTGACCACTAAAACGTCTAAAGCATCACCGTCATCTGCAAGAGTGTTGTTGATATAGCCGTAGTTGGCGGGATAGAACATGGGTGAAGCCATAAAGCGATCAACAAATAAAGCGTCTGCATCTTTGTCAATTTCATATTTTACGGGACTACTGTTGGCTGGTATTTCAATCACAACATAAATGTCGTTCGGTAAATCCTTACCAGCGGGGATATTTTGGTAGCTCATGATCTAGTCTGATCCTAATAATGGTTAATAACAGTATAATAATGCCTAAAGTACCTAATCTGACGATGTGCTTTGGTGATAGGTATTTACGCGCTCAACTTCTTCTTTTGACCCTAAAATGACAGGCACTCGTTGGTGAATATAATGGGGTTCAACGTCCATGATGGGTTTTTGGGTATTACTGGACGCTCCTCCTGCTTGCTCGATTAGAAAACTCATAGGGTTGCCTTCATACATCAAGCGAAGTTTGCCAGCTTTGCTTGGATCCCGATTATCATAGGGGTACATAAATACGCCACCGCGGGTCAGAATCCGGTGGACCTCTGCCACCATGGAAGCAATCCATCGCATATTAAATCGTTTACCCAAAGGGCCTTCTTCACCGAGCAGCACATCATTAATATATCGTTGCATGGGTGCTTGCCAGAAACGTTGGTTGGACATGTTAATGGCAAACTCTTGGGTATGTTCAGGCACCTTAATTTGGTCTTCTGTCTGGTAAAAAACGCCATCTGCCCCTAAATTATACATTGACACACCTTGCCCTGTGGTAATGGCAAGAATGACTGAGGGTCCATACAGGACATAACCTGCAGCGATCTGCTTATGGCCTGCCTGTAAAAAAGTATCATTAGTAACTGTAGAGGCTGGGTCGCTATTGGGTAGGGCTAGTATAGAAAAAATAGTTCCCACAGTAACATTCACATCTATATTTGAACTGCCATCTAACGGGTCAAAAGTGACTAAATACCGGCCTTCAGCATTACCCGCAATGACATTCTCTTCTTCTTCTGAAGCGATGCCAGCGACACTGCGATTAGCGAGCAATGACTGTTTAAGCAAGTCATTAGAAATAACATCTAATTTCTTTTGCACTTCTCCTTGAATATTTTCCTGTTCAGCAGACCCATATAAGCCACTTAGGGCGCCCCCACGAAGGCGCTCAGCAATATTTTTACAGGTGTTGGTAATAGAGTCAACGACGGAGACAAGTTGGGGATCGACTTGGGCTTGCTCAAGGGCTTGATTGAGGCTCAACATGAGATTTTTAAATTGGTCCATTAAGGCAGATAAAAAGTGGAAGGAGTATATGTTACTTGCCACAAAAAGTCTTGCGACTTAAGTTTAATTTGCTCCGCTTTTATGGGTTTTTAAGGCTCTGGTTGGGCCGTCTCTGGGCACAAGGTAACATCTAAGCTTTTAGCTGGTACAATAAGCCTAAAATTCACTCACTAAATAAGCTTATGAACCCAACACCAGTGCCCGTACCCTCTTCAGTGGGAACGCTTAAAGTCACATTGGCGATTACAGGCGCTTCAGGCGCCCAATATGGATTGCGTTTACTGCAATGCTTGTTAGCATCACAATGTGAAGTGTCACTCATGGTTTCCTCAGCAGCGCAGGTCGTGCTAGCTACTGAAACAGACCTTAAAGTACCTTCTGCAACGGCGGCAATACAGTCCTTTTTTAGTGCTTTGTACGGTGCAAAAGAGGGCCAGTTACGGGTATTTGGTAAGCAACAGTGGATGGCTCCAGTCGCCTCTGGTTCTGGCGGTGGTGATGCCATGGTTGTGTGCCCATGCAGCACGGGTAGTTTGTCTGCAATTGCTTGTGGTGCAAGTAATAACCTTATTGAGCGTGCGGCAGATGTGCATTTAAAAGAACGTCGAAAACTGATTTTAGTGCCCAGAGAAGCGCCTTATTCTGAAATTCATCTCGAGCACATGCTAAAATTAACGCGCATGGGCGCAGTGGTAATCCCTGCGAGCCCTGGGTTTTATAATCGGCCCCAAAGTGTAGCCGATATGGTTGATTTTGTGGTGGCGCGAATTCTATCGCAACTGAGCCTGCCACAGACACTAGTACCCGCTTGGGGAGAATAGAAAAAATCCAGTATTTGTCGTGACTTATGCTCTATTGATCGATAATTCGGGCTATACTATGCACGCACGTATATTTACAAATTTCTAAGAGAAAGTGTCATGTCTGTGGCTGATTATATGCAGCAATTGGGAGCCCAAGCGAAAGCCGCTTCAAAGGTATTAGCGACGGCTCCCACCATGGCAAAAAATAATGCGCTATTAAGCATGGCAAATGCTTTAAATAATGCAAGGTCTGCCCTTAAGACAGCTAACCAAAAAGACTTATCAGCGGCTGAAAAAAATGGCCTAGCTGAGTCTATGCTCGACCGATTAAGGGTTACAGACGAAGGTATTGACGCTATGGTAATTGGCCTAAGGCAGGTTGCGGAGTTAGCGGACCCAGTGGGTGAGATTTCGGACATGAGTTTTCGCCCGTCAGGTATTCAGCTTGGCAAAATGCGCGTGCCACTTGGGGTCGTAGGGATTATTTATGAGTCTCGCCCTAATGTGACGGTTGATGCGGCCAGCCTGTGTATAAAATCAGGCAATGCGGCCATTTTGCGAGGCGGCTCGGTAGCGTCCCATTCGAACCAAGCGATTGCTCAATGTGTACAGCAGGGTTTACTTGCAGCAGGCTTACCCATTGCTTCGGTTCAGGTTGTGGAAACTACCGATCGCTCTGCTGTAGGGGAACTGATTACTTTGACAGAATTTGTTGATGTAATTGTGCCTCGTGGTGGTAAGAGTTTGATTCAGCGAGTGAGTGCAGGAGCTCGCATTCCTGTGATCAAGCACTTGGATGGGAACTGCCACGTGTACATCGATGATCAAGCGGATGCTACTAAGGCGATTAATATCGCTATTAATGCAAAAACTAGACGCTATGGGGTCTGTAACGCCATGGAGTCTTTGTTGGTTGCCGAGTCACGGGCGGAAGAACTGCTTCCCCAGTTGTTTCAAGCTTTACAAGAAGCGGATATAGAACTGCGTTTATGCCCGCAAGCGATGGCCCAGATAAGCAGTTACCAAGGCAAGGTTGTGGCGGCCACAGAAGATGATTGGTCTACTGAGTACTTAGCACCCGTGCTGTCTGTTAAAGTGGTTAGTAATATGGAAGCAGCCATTGAGCATATTAATACCTATGGCTCCCATCACACGGACGCTATAGTGAGTGAAAATTATACTAAAGCCCGAGAGTTTATGGCGCGGGTAGATTCGAGTTCAGTGATGATCAATGCTTCTACTGCTTTTGCAGATGGATTTGAATATGGTCTGGGTGCTGAGATTGGCATTTCAACAGATAAAATACATGCACGGGGGCCCGTAGGTCTTGAGGGTCTAACGTCCCAAAAGTATGTAGTTTTTGGTGATGGCCATACCCGATCGTAAGCCTATCTCTGCGGCAGCAGTTAAGGTCTTGTGGGGTGGCACTTTTGACCCCATCCATCAAGGCCATGTTTCATCAGCCATTGAGGTGAGTCAATACCTAGGGGTAAAACCCCTGCAGTTACTGCCAAATAGTCAACCTGCCCATCGGCATAGGCCTGTGGCGAACGCAGAACAGAGGGTAGAAATGTTATCCTTGGCCATCGCAGGTCATGACGAATTGGCGATGGACACACGCGAGATTCAGCGGCAAGGCCTAAGCTACAGTATATTGACTCTAGCTGAAGTCAGGCAAGAAATAGGGCCTATGATGCCATTAATCTGGTGCATGGGTTTGGATGCTTTTGCTGGTTTACAGCAATGGCACCGATGGCAAGAGCTATTAGATCATGGGCATTTGTTAGTGCTCACTCGGCCTGAAACCATCTGGCCACAAGATCCTGAGTTGCTTACTTGGTATACAGCTCACAAAGTTGACGATGCTAAACATTTATTAGCTTCACCGTTGGGTCAGGTGGCCCACCTGAAATTAGGGCAATATCCCGTATCTGCGACGCAGATTCGGAAACAGCTGCGCTTAGGCTATCAACCCAGTGCAACAGAATTAGCGCCTGCAGTGGCAAAATACATTGCAAGCCAAAGCCTTTACGGCATTAATTAGATTTTTGGAACACAAATTATGGCTATGCCCATTGAAGACTTATTAGCAGTAATTAGCAGTGCCTTGACAGACATGAAGGGTAAAGACATTGTGCAACTGGATGTACGTGGTTTATCAAACGTCACAGATTACATGGTGATCGCCACGGGCACCTCTAATCGCCATGTCAAATCATTGGCTGACGAAGTGTCATTCAAGGCCAAACAAAATGGCGTTTTGCCTTTGGGTATCGAAGGCGAAATGAGTGGAGACTGGGTCTTGTCAGATCTTGGTGATGTTGTGGTGCATGTGATGCAAGCTGAAGCTCGAGAGTTCTATGACTTAGAACGTTTGTGGAATCCAGCGCTCAAACAAGATTTATCAAGTGCTGTTGAGCCCCGTGAATAGATGAAAATTAAGTTGCTAGCGGTAGGCACTAAAATGCCTACTTGGGTAACTCAAGGTTATGACGAATATGCGCGTCGAATGCCCAGTGACATGCAGTTGCAATTGCATGAAATAGGCCTAGGCTTTCGAGGTAAGGGTGCTGATGTACAGCGCGCTATCGTAAAGGAAGGGGAGCAGATGTTGGCTTCTATCCCAGCCCAAGACCAAGTGATTGCGTTAGATGTATCAGGCACCTCTTGGAGTACCGAGCAACTAGCTAAACAATTTGGAGATTGGCGTATGGGAGGTCGTAATGTCACTTTGCTAGTGGGTGGGCCCGATGGCCTGTCTTCAGACTGTGTGGCTAGGGCTGACCAACGTTGGTCATTATCAGCGCTCACTTTGCCCCATCCGTTAGTTCGAGTTTTATTAGCTGAGCAAATATACCGTGCGTGGAGTTTGCTTAACAATCACCCTTACCATAAGTAGCCGATCCGATTATGTCTTGGTCAAATTTGGATGCCCAGCGTAGAGAAGACAGTCAATTTCAGACGCGTATCTGGTGGTCCCTATGGCTCATCATCGTTGTCTTTGTGGGTCTTGTTTGTCGCTTGGTCTATTTGCAAGTTTGGCAACATCAACATTATGTTACGGCATCGGATGACAACCGACAGCAATTGCAGGCCCTCGCTCCGACAAGGGGATTGATATACGATACTCATGGGTCTTTATTAGCAGGTAATCGGGCCAGCCACAGCTTAACCTTAGTGCCAGAACAGTTATCAGGAGGTCGGCGCAGTATTGATAAAGTCCTCGCTGAATTAGGTCAAATTCTCACCCTTGATGACGGTGATATTAAACGCTTCAAGCGGCGTTTAAATCAGCCTCGTAGGCCCTACAGCCCAGTGGCACTGCGATTTCAACTGAGCCAAGCTGAAATTGCTCAAATTACGGTGAATCAGCACCGCTTTTCGGGTGTCAGGATTGTGCCTGAGCTAGTGCGTTATTACCCATTAGACGATGGATTTGTGCACGCTTTGGGTTATGTCGGGCGGATCAATGATCGCGAACTTAAAAAGTTAGACGCCACTAATTACAGTGCCACTAATCATGTGGGGAAATTAGGCATAGAGCGTTATTACGAAACCGAACTGCACGGCACTGTGGGCCATCAAACTGTAGAAACGAATGCGAGGGGCCGAGTATTAGAGGTGCTAGATCGACTTGAGCCATTACCTGGGCGGGACATTACTTTATTCCTAGATGCCCAATTGCAGCAAGGTGCAGCGCAACTGCTAGAAGGTAAGCGAGGAGCGATTGTGGCGATTGATCCAAAAACAGGCGGTGTATTAGCCATGGCTAGTGCGCCCTCTTATGGTGCTAATCAATTTGTCACTGGCATTAGCAACGCCAACTACGACGCCCTTCGAACTTCTAATGATTTGCCGTTATTCAATCGAGCTTTGCGTGGACGTTATCCTCCCGCTTCAACAGTGAAGCCTGTTATTGCTTTAGCGGGTATTGACTCTGGCATGATCTCTCGCAAGTTTTCCCTTTGGGATCCTGGTTATTATCAACTCACAGAGGGTGGGCGTTTTTATCGAGACTGGAAAGAAGGAGGTCATGGGCGTGTAAACATGCATAAGTCGATAGTCGAGTCTGTGGACACCTTCTATTACGCCATTGCTCATGTCATGGGTAATACACCCATGACCAAGTACCTTACTCAATTTGGCTTAGGCCAAGTCACTATTGCCGACCAGCCAGAAGCAACCAAGGCGGTGCTACCCACTAAAAAATGGAAGCGTGCTAATCGCAATTCCTCCTGGTTTCCTGGTGATTCATTGAATTTGGGCATTGGCCAAGGGTTTTTATCGGCGACACCAACACAGTTAGCAACTATGGCCATGGTGCTTGCCAATAAAGGCCAGTGGCATCAAATCCGAATGATCAAAGCCATCGATGGTCAGGCGGTAGCAAAAGTCAGTGAAATAGGCCGTAAAGATCCTCAGCAGCCAGATAATATTGAACTCAAGCGCGACAGTGACTGGAATAAAGTTCACGCTGCGCTGATTGATGTGATGCATGGTAAATATGGTACTGGTCGACGCAGTGGCGCTGACAGTAGTTATAAAATGGCAGGTAAAACCGGCACTGCTCAAGTGTTAGGCATTAAGCAAGACAGTACCTATGATGCTGAAAAGCTAGCGGAACGGTTTCGAGATCATGGTCTTTATATTGGATGGGCACCCGCCAAAGATCCTGTGATTGTGGTCGCAGTGATTATTGAAAACCGGGGGGGGGGTAGCTCTGCGGCAGCACCTTTGGCCCGAAAGCTTTTTGACAGCTATATCCTCGGGACTAAAATCGAGCCTGAAGCCGAGCCTGAAGCTACAGTTTTAGTAGAAGTGGAAGTAGAAGCAGAAGTAGAAGCAGGAGTAGAAGTAGAAAATACGCAAGGTGCAATTAACGATGGCTGATTTCCAACGGTTGGCCCCAGAATTAAGGAGCCACTTAAAACGCAAGCCAGGTCTGTGGGTCAAACTTAAGTTAGACCCCTCGTTGCTAGTTTTGCTGTTGGCCATCATGTCGTTTGGCTTGGTGGTGTTGTATTCTGGTTCTGGATCCAGTGAAATTGCGGTACAAAAACAAATGGTGCGTTATGGGTTGGCCCTCATGGCGATGTTGTTTGTCGCGCAAATCAATATGCGCCATGTGCAGCAGTGGATCCCTTTGGTGTATATATTTGGAATCATTCTTTTGGTAGCAGTCTTGTTTTCTGGTGTGGGTGCCAAAGGGGCTCAACGATGGCTTGAAATTCCGGGCTTACCTCGATTTCAACCTTCTGAAATTATGAAATTAGTGGTGCCATTGACGGTGTCTTGGTACTTGGCTAACCAACTTAGGCCGCCCCGTTTAATTCACGTCATAGTGTCCATGGCGTTAGTGTTATTGCCCGTATTGTTAATTGCCAAACAACCAGACTTGGGTACGTCTGTGATCATTGGGGCTTCTGGCGTGTTTGTTATTTTCTTCGCCGGTTTGTTGTGGCGTTACCTTATTGCTGCTGCGATTCTTGGTGCCGCTGGTCTACCTTTAGTTTGGTCAGGCATGCGTGAATACCAAAAGCAAAGAGTGGTTACATTTCTAGACCCAGAAAGTGATCCATTAGGCGCCGGTTGGAATATTATCCAGTCTAAAATTGCCATCGGCTCAGGTGGCATAAATGGGAAAGGCTGGCTGCAAGGCACGCAGTCCCATTTAGACTTTTTGCCAGAAACCAAAACAGATTTTATAGTTGCAGTGTTGGCTGAAGAATTTGGGCTATTGGGCGTATGCCTGTTGCTCACGTTGTATTTTCTGGTGTTAGTAAGGGGCTTAATAATTGCCGGTGCGGCTATCCTGCCATTTGACCGGATGTTAGCAGCAAGTTTGACCTTAACCTTCTTTGTTTATGTCATGGTGAACGTAGGTATGGTCAGTGGCTTGCTACCCGTGGTCGGTGTGCCGTTACCATTGGTCAGCTATGGGGGCACTTCAGCCGTTACCTTAATGGTGAGTTTAGGCGTGCTTATGTCTATTAATGCCCGCCGGCGTCTACCTACCTAAATGAATGGGTTAGCCTTCGTCAGAAGGCTGCTTCATTATCCTTAATCAGTATACCGAATAGGTAAGCGTTGAGTCATTCGGGTCATTAATTCATAGCCTATGGTGCCAGCATGTTGAGCGACTTCATTGATGTTTAATCCAGGGCCCCATAAACACACAGGATCACCTATTTTAGTTTCACTCAGCTCTGTTACGTCTATAGTAATCATATCCATTGATACACGGCCAACAAGACTAGCGCGTTGATTATTGACCAAGACAGGGGTACCAGATGCTGCACTCCTTGGATAACCATCGCCATATCCAATAGCCACAGTCGCGATGGTTGAGGGTCGAAGAGCATGCCAACTTTGGCCATAGCCTACACTTTCTCCAGTCTCAATTTGACGCATAGAAATGACCGATGACCATAACTGCATCACAGGCTTTAAACCCTGACTAGACGGATGGTCCTGATCTAGAGGTGAGTTGCCATAAAGCATATAACCCGCGCGGTTCCAATCAGCATGAGCTTTAGGCCACGCCATTATTGCTGCAGAGTTTGCCAAACTGAGCGCGTGTTCAAAGGACTTTGTGGTTTGCAAAAACTGCTGTAACTGAATTTGGGTCAAGTCATTACTAAGTTCATCAGCACTGGCAAAATGAGTGGCAAATACCATCTCATCTAATACCTTGGGGCTGGCCATTAATTGTGCTCGGTAGCCCTTTATTTTTGATGGGTGCAAGCCTTGTCGATGCATGCCCGTATCGATTTTAATCCACACCTTGAGCGGTCTGCATACATGAGCATTTAAAATAGCCTCAACCTGCAGAGGGTTCTCCACCATTAACCAAAAGTCTTGGGCTGCAGCGACCGCTATTTCGTCAGCTGTAAACGTGCCTTCCAAGAGTAATATGGGCTTTGTGATATTCGCATCACGCAGGTCCATAGCCTCTTCAATACAGGCAACAGCAAAGGCTGGCACGGACGGTTGTAAAGCACGGGCGCAAGCAACTGCCCCGTGGCCGTATGCATTAGCCTTTACAACAGCCATAGTTTGGGCTTGAGGCGCGAGTTGACGGGCCCATTGATAGTTGGCAATCAATGCGGCAAGGTCTACTACCATGTAGCTAGGACGGGCCATGGGAAGATACCTAGTAGTTAAATTTTCCAGCGCTGTATAGCTTAGCTGCTTTTTCCCAAACGGGTCCTGGCTTTCCATCACCCACAAGTTGGCCATCAATGTGCGTCACTGGAGCAAGCTCTTTGCTGGAACTAGATATCCATATTTCATCAGCATCAAACACTTCTTCTCTTGTCACTGTGCGCTCTTCCACGGCAATACTGCCATCACTTTGTAACACACCCAATGCAATGAGTCGGGTAATGCCAGGTAAAATTTGGTGGTCCAGGATCGGTGTAATCATGGTGCCATTTTTAACAATATAGGCATTACATGCCCCACACTCAGTTAACTCATTTTTGTCGTTAAACAGTAACACCTCACCACTGCCTTGGCTGTAGCCCTTTTGGTAGTGCATGACATTGCCAAGTAAAGAAATTGACTTTATGTTACAGCGTTTCCAACGCTCATCTTGCATGGTGGTTACTTTATACCCATCCACTTTATCTCTTTCTGGAATCGGCGCCGGAGGGATGTCTGTTGGCATCGCAAACACAGTGGGAGACACACCTTTAGGATAGGGATGATGGCGCTTGATATCGGCGCCACGTGTGACGTGCAAGTACAAACCTATTTGACTCTTAGGATTGCGGTTAATCAGCTCTTGGCATAGGTCTCGCCACTGGTCATGGCTCCAGTTTAACTCAATCTCTAAGGCTCCCAATCCCTCAATCATGCGATCAATATGGGGACCAAAACCAACCATTTTTCCACCATAGGAAGGAATAACTTCATAGATGCCATCACCAAACAAAAAGCCTCTGTCAAGCGGGGACACATGGGCGTCTTCAATTGGCATATAGGTGCCATTAAGGTAAACAATACTCATAACTTAATCTCTAATAATCTGATTGACCAGTTTGCTGGCACTATCGGCTAATAATTGGGGTAATAAACGGTCTTCGTCCTTGCGCCAACCGCAACAAAATTTCAACTTAGGAGGTGCTGGGTCAACATTGAATCGAGTCAATCTTCGGGCTGCTAAGGCCTCTTCAACAATGGGCTGCGGCAGCAGCGCAATCCCTGCGCCTTGTTCTGCCATAGCCAATAAACCCGACACAGAATTGCTGGTATGAAATTTTGGCTTTTCTTTTACTTGGCTAAATAATTCTTGTAAATGTTTGCCTGGCCCTGTGGCGGCTGGGAAACTTAAAATCGGGCATTGGCTAAGGGCTGCAATGTTCATATCACGACCACTTTTAGCAAAGTGCTCACTGCCTACCCAAGTTTGTGGCAAGGCACTTAGTGGCTGCGTATTGACAGCAATAGCCTGTCCAGTATAAACCATAAGGGCTAGGTCTAACTGATGTTCTTCCAATTGTTTATAAAGCGCAAGCGAGAGGTCAATCGTTAGCTCAAATTGAATTAAAGGGTGTTGTTCCCGCCAAACTTCTAATAAATCTCTCAGCCATAAGTGCGCCACGGTATCCGCAATGCCAATACGGAAAATACCTTGTTGAGGCGCATCATCTTGCAGTTGAGCCTTCATTTCATTACTAATAGCGATTAGACGTTCGGCAAAAGGGAGCAGCTGGCGGCCTCGTGCTGTTAATTTGGTACCACTTTGGTCACGCTTAAAAAGCTTAACCCCTAGGTCTTCCTCCAAGGTCGCAATACGGGCAGAAATAGCCGGCTGGGATGCGTGTAACTGAGTTGCAGCACCATGAAAGCTGCCTAAAGTAGCGACCTTGATAAAGCTATTCAGGTTACGAATACGCACATTTTTTTCCTTCATTAAATTGGATCAGCATATTTAACAATTAAACCCTGTGAGTTGGCGCAATTGGGTAATCACAGATTGACCTTCACCCACGGGCAGGCCATCTTCTGTGAGCTGGTTTATGCGGGTCACACCATCCACACTGCCAAGTTCTGACAGATACTGCAAAATGGCTAAAGGATTAATTTTAGCTAATAAGTCTTGTTGTTGCCATAGACCCAAAAAAGCGATCATACCATATGCCCCCCAGTTAGAAACGTCAGCCACAATAAGTTCATCTGCGCTTGTTACGGAAGGCACGATATCCAGCTTTTTTAGTGCATGAATGACTTTACCCATGCCAATTTCGTTGCCACCATCACCGACGGCAATAGTAGGGCACTTGGCCCACTTCATAAAGCCATCAAAACAAGCGGTGTGCTCACTAATATTCTCACCCCGCATATTATAATAGTGACCGTCTTGAGCCTGCCCTGGGCGCTCTATGGAAACTATGGCTTGAGGATTGAGATGGTTCAGGGCTGCTAAAGTTTCGCCTTCAACATGGGCATGTTCCCCTACACGAATGGCATGGGTACGATAACGTCCAGCAAGCACTCCTATTAATGGTTGACCACACACAATCACAGGCACGGCGCCTAAATACTCAAGGCTATCATAAAGTGCAATAGCACCCACAGGACCATCAGTCTCAAAGGTGCCTACCACTGGAAAACCAGTGCCTATGAGTATGGTAGCACCTGGCTTTTGTTGGATGCAGGTTTGTAAAATTTGGGCCGCCCTTAGACAGTATCCCGGTGCTAATGCCATCTTAATTTGTGACATGCCACGGGGGTTTCGGGCCACCAGTATGTCTTCAATCTGTTGACTTAGTTGTTGATCATTTGACATGTTTATTCCTTCAAATGCAGCAGTTTAGTCGCTTCAAATTTGAGCTGTGCTAGGGTGTTGATCGTTTGAGCTTGATATAAATCTACGGCTTCAAAAGTCACTGCGTCACCTGGTCTTAGTTGAACAAGTTGGGCTAAATCACGCGCCATAATGGCACCAATTTTGGGGTAGCCACCAATAGTTTGTCGGTCATTAAGTAAAACAATGGGCTGTCCATCTGCAGGTACTTGAACGGCGCCTAAGCAAATGCCTTCAGAGAGCATTTGTTGAGATGGGCATGGCACAGCGGGGCCTTCCAGTCGCATCCCCATACGATCACTGCGATCAGTCACCCTGAATTGGCTATGAAAAAAACGGGCTCTTGTGGCCGCATCAAAATGATGATGCTGATACCCGGGTAAGAGGCGCAAAACCTGATTAGGGATATTTGTTTCTGGGCCTTGAGGACCGTATAAAGGCCAATCCTTCACAGCTAATGCTTGGCGGCGTAATTGAACCGTTTGGTTACATGCAAGACTATCCTGAGCCTTGAGCTTAGCGCCATTTAATCCACCTATTTTTTCGCGCATGACTGTGGCTTGACTACCGAAACTTGGCGTAATGTGGAAACCGCCAGCCACACCCAAATAACTGCGACAACCATGACTAGAATAGCCCAACTTTATTTCGTCACCAGCCTTGACTTTGTGGCTGGTCCATAGGGCTTTATTGATGCCATTAACCGTGACCTCTAGACTAGCTCCAGTCACACAAAAATAACTATCTATTTGTGCTTGCAGTTGCAAACCACCAAAGCTTATTTCTATGGCACAGGCATTAGATGGGTTATGCAATATACGGTTGGCCCATAAAAATGCTTCGCGATCTAGAGGTCCACCGGTGGTCAAGCCTATGGCATGCTGGCCAAACCGACCCAGGTCTTGTAACAGGCTTAATAGGCCTGGCTGGAGTACTTTAAAGCTCATACAGTTGGCCCCCCATAGCAAGGTATTGCTGCTCGTTTATGGGGTTAAACTTTACTCGGTCACCCACGGATACAGGCATGTGGGGTGCTTTTTCTGGGTTAAACATGGGGGTTGGACAAAGGCCAATAAGATTCCATCCACCTGGTGAACTTGCAGGATATACTGCAGTTTGGCGGTCCGCTATGGCCACTGCTCCAGCAGGCACTTTTAATCTTGGAGTTGCCAGTCGGGGTGCAGCAAGGCGCTCGTCTAGTTCACCTAAGTAGGCAAAACCTGGGGCAAAACCAATGGCATAAACGCGGTATTCGCTGGCACTGTGAATATCAATGACTTGGTTTACTGAAAGACCTGAGCTTTGGGCTATCAGGTCGAGTTCGGGGCCATATGTGGTGCTATAAAAAACCGGCATGTTAACTAAGTGGCCACTATCTTGATGAGCGGCCTGAGGTGCTTCTAAAATTGACCTTAGGGCTTTTTTGGACCACAAATGGTCACACTTATCAGTGTCATAAATAACCAGAAGGGACGCATAAGAAGCTACCAGATCAATTAACCGGTTGCCAAAGTGTTGCTTGATCTGAGCACAGGTTATGGCGATTGTTGCACTGACATGGGGGCTAATGTCTAAGGCATCAGGGTCACCGAAATAGATGATGTAGCTATTTTCGCTAGCCAGTTGGATGTGTGTTTGGTGAGCGTTCATAGACTGAGATTAAGCCTTTCGAGCCGATGGTTTTTCCATCAATTGACGAATAGACTTGATGGCAGCAATACCAGTATCGTTGTCTCCGTGCACACACAGACTATCTACCTTAAGATGCAAAGTGGAGCCACTAGCGCTAGTAATAGTGCCGTGTTGGGCCAATTGTTGGACTTGCTTGAGCATGGCGTCATGATCAAGCACAGCGCCTGTTTTAGAACGTGCCATTAAGCTGCCATCGTCTTCGTAACACCGATCAGCAAAGGCTTCAAAGTATAACTCTAGCTTCATATCTTGGGCTTGCTGAAGATGCTTGTCTGCGCTGGCATTGGCTTGTAACATTAATTTTAATGGCGAGTTGGCTGCACCATTATCTATAGTTCTAACTGGGTAGCTACTTACGGCTTGCATAATCGCTTGACGCACACTGTCTTTACTCATCATGTCGTTATACAGCGCACCGTGGGGTTTAACATAGCTTAGCCTCAGACCTTGGCAAGCTGCCATACCCTCAAGGGCAGCAATTTGATAATGCATAAAGGCAGTGATTTCTTGACTTGAACAATGCATTGAGCGGCGACCAAAACCCACCAAGTCTGGGTAGGCTGGGTGAGCACCCACCATCACCTCATGCTGCTTGGCGAGTGCCAAAGTGCGTTGTATTACCAAAGGGTCACCGGCATGAAAGCCACAGGCAATATTGGCCTGGTCAATGTGTGTCATGGCCCTAGCATCTTGGCCCATAGTCCACGAACCAAAACTTTCACCTAAATCGCAATTAAGTAGCATAAAATTTTCCTGACCTAAAATATGGCTAGCGTACTATTGGGTAAATCTGTCACCAACATACAACCCGGCACATGGGTTATACAAAAAGAAGGTTTAGCATTTTCAACAGCCACTTGAGGGGTGACACCGCAAGCCCAGAAAACTGGAACTTCACCATCGTTGACACTCACCTTATCGCCAAAGTCAGGCTGGCTTAGGTTAGTAATGCCAATTTCAGCTGGGTTGCCAAAATGCACAGGGGCTCCATGCACAGAAGGAAAGCGGCTACATATTTGAATGGCCCTAATGGCATCTGCAGGCTTGTAGGGGCGCATTGTCACAACCATATTGCCAGCAAATGGTCCCGCTGTTTTACATGCAATATTAGTCCGATACATGGGCACGTTGACCCCTTCAGTCAGGTTGCGAACCTCTAAACCATCAGCTAAAAGAGCTTCTTCAAAAGAGAAGGAGCAGCCCAGCACAAAAGCCACCAAGTCGTCACGCCAATAGTTTAAAATGTCAGTTACTTGAGCGACTACTTGGCCGTCATTAAATACCTTATACTGGGCAATGTCAGTGCGCAGATCGATGTCTTGACCTAAGCTTTTTAAACGAAAATCACCAGGCTTTTCAGACATACCAATAATAGGGCAAGGCTTGGGATTTAAATGACAAAATTTTAAAAAATCATTAGCGTAGTCGGCAGGTAAAATACACAGATTGCCCTGCACAAAGCTAGGACATAATCCGGAGGTATTCCCCGTCATTGATGCGCTGCGAATTTGTTGCCTAAGTTGCAGTGGAGAAGTGGTCATAATGCTTCCAATAATTGATCATAACTCAAATTGTAGTAAGATGTATTTTGCAGTCCGAGAAGGGTGGGTGTCCAATTAAATCTATTTTAACTATTGATAAAAATTTGCTATCAACTTGTTTAAGCTAACGAACTGAGTTGTTTAACTGATAGATGTTAACAACCGACAATACAATCAGCATTTTTAAGGTCGAGGTTCCTCGCGTTAAGCTGTTATGGAGAAGGGAGTAAAGGGAATGAATGGGGTTAAAAAACTAATCGGGTTGGGCCTGTTAGCAGGATTTTTTAATGTGTGTGCTTATGCCAGTTTTGACCAAAGAGAAGATGTTTTACAGTGGTTAGATGAGGCCGATAGTTTGGGCTTTACCAAGGCTGAGGTTGTAAATTACTTAGCACAAACTACAGCAAAACCAAGCATTGTGCCGATATTACGCAATGCTCCTGAACGCAAGTTGTTATGGAGTGGTTATCAACAGCGCTTAGTCACTTCTTCTCGTATCAAGCGCGGCATAGAATTTGCCGCTGAGCATACAGACCAATTAAATTTGATGGCCAAAACTACGGGAGTTGATGGAGCGATTATTGCCGCTATTGCGGGCATAGAAAGTAATTATGGGGCTAACATGGGCCAGCATCTAACCCTGCGTGTGTTAGTTACATTATCCTTTGACTATCCTCGTCGAAGTCAGTTTTTCCAACGCCAATTAGCTGAATTCTTTCGTTTATGTTTCAGTCAGGGTTTAGACCCGATGCTGGTCAAAGGGTCTGCTGCTGGCGCTGTGGGAATGGGGCAATTTATTCCAACCAGTTATCGTGACTTTGCGGTAGATGGAGACGGTGACGAACGCATCGACTTATTTCACAGCAAGGCTGACAATATAGCTAGCATTGCTAATTATCTGGCACGGCACAATTGGCAAAAAGGTGCACCATGGCTGTTGGTGGTGGACACAGAGGTGGACCCTTTATGGGTCAGTAAAAAAGCCAAGCGACAAGGTGTAGAATTAGCAGAGTGGCAACGCAGGGGTGTGAGCATGCCTGGCTCGTATGATCCAGAAGCAGAGTTTAATTTATATGCTTTTTCAACCGAAAAGGACCGTGAATATCGCCTGGCAGGTGCTAACTTTTACGCCATAACACGTTATAATCACTCCCTTTGGTACAGTAGAGCAGTCGTGGAAATTGCTCAAGGCATCGCCCAAGGAATGGCCCAAGGTACGGCCCAGCCTTAAACTAGGTTATTAACATGCATTATAAATATCGAATCATGGTCAGCGCTTTGTTTGTGCTACTGCTTAGTGGTTGCTCTAGCAACAGCACGCAACCCAGTGGCGTCTCTCAGTCTGCAGTGGTTGCTGCGGCCAAAGCTAAAACCGAGTCTCGTTATGCCATTAAACAAGACTTGGGACCTAAACAGCATAAAGACATGAGCAATGCGCCTGACGCGGTGCCTAAAGTAGAGCCTCACAGTCGAGGTGGCAATAAGAGTCGCTATGAGGTTTGGGGTAAATCATATTCCGTCATGGCTTCGAGTATAGGCTTTAAGCAGCGAGGCTTAGCTTCCTGGTATGGACAAAAGTTTCATGGTCATTTAACGTCTAATGGTGAAACCTATGATATGTACGCCATGACTGCAGCCCATAAGTCTCTGCCCTTGCCAACCTACGCGCGGATTACCAACCTAGCCAATAACAAAACAGTAATTGTTAGGGTCAACGATCGGGGACCATTTCATGGTGACCGAGTCATTGATTTGTCTTATGCTGCTGCTAGCAAGTTAGATTATCGCAAGACAGGTGTGGCTGAAGTCTTAGTGGAAGCCATTGATGCGCGCCAATGGAGCCCTGCATTAGAACAAAGCATTCGCAAACAGCGTAAAACCAGTCGTTTTAGGTCACCTGCAATTACTAGTGCAACTAATAGTGACAGTAATAGTGTCACAAGCAAAATAGTTAGCTCTTCTGACAAAGCTGTCACCCAGTCTAAGGCCCCTATGAAGGTCCCGCTGGAGAACGAAATTCGCCAACAGCATAAACGCGTGGCCGGCTATTACGTGCAAGTGGCAGCCATGTCAAAAATTGGTGGAGCTTTGGTGTTGCGTAATACCTTGGTGCAAGAGTTTAGAAGATCTAATATATTTGTAGAGCAAGCGAGTGACCGTGCAGACTTGTTTCGGGTGTTAGTGGGGCCAATTACAGACGTTAAGAGTGTGCGTGTACTGATGCAAGAATTAGCCTCATCAGGGCATGGTCAAGGGCTTATGATTAAACCTTAATTTACTGCCCCAAATTACTAACCCATGGTATAATCTAGCGGTTTAAAAAGGCTTTTAACGGTACTGAGTTTTTATCTAGCCCACCAATTAAGGTAGTTGTAAGTATGGAAAAATTAGTGGCTGCGGCTAACTTATTATGCAGTAACATGAGTCAATTAATAGGGTGTGGGCTTAACTCTAGGGCTCGCACCATGTTCGCCCCCTTAGGCTTGTCCATTGTTTTGACTGTGGGTTTAGTTGCGCCAGCACAATCTGCGCAAGCACTTGTACCCCAGCCACCGCAGCTTGCTGCGAGCGCATACATACTGATCGATGCGTTAACGGGCAAGGTTATCGTAGAAAATAATGCCGACCTATTGCTGCCCCCTGCGAGCTTAACTAAAATGATGACAGCCTACATGTTATCTTTTGGCTTAGCTGCAGGTAACGTTGCTTTGGATGACCAAGTGCGAATTAGTGAAAAAGCATGGCGCACAGAAGGCTCACGTATGTTTATTCAAGAAGGCAAATTGGTCACGCTTGAAGATCTTATGCGAGGCATCATTATTCAGTCTGGTAATGATGCAAGTGTCGCCGTTGCCGAACATCTGGCAGGCAGTGAGGAGTCATTCGCCGACCTAATGAACCAACATGCCATGCGTTTAGGAATGACCCAAACCTACTTCAGCAACTCCACAGGTTTGCCAGCCGAAGGTCACTTAACCACGGCAAGAGACCTCGCGATTCTGGCACAAGCTATTATTCGTGACTATCCTAAACACTATGAAATTTACTCAGAAAAAGAATTTACTTTCAATAAAATTAGGCAGCCGAATCGAAATAAATTGTTGTGGAGCGACACCACTGTGGATGGCCTGAAGACAGGTTATACAGAGGCTGCAGGTTATTGTTTGGTGGCATCGGCTAAAAAAGATGGGCAGCGCTTAATCTCGGTTATTTTAGGTGCGACCAGTGTGGACGCACGGGCTAGAGAATCACAAAAGCTCATCACCTACGGCATGCGCTTTTTTGAAACCCACTCCCTCTATGACGCTCAAGAGAGCCTTGGTAAAGCGAGGGTTTGGGGTGGTATGGAAGACTATATAGACTTAATGCTAGAGCAAAAGTTAGCGGTCACCATCCCTCGAGGCCAAGCTAAGTATATTAAAGCGACGATGGACGTCAATAAAGGCATTGAAGCGCCCCTGTCTGCTGGTGATGTTTTAGGCAAGGTTATTATCACTTTGGACACAGACGTAATTTTAGAACAAAATTTGGTGGCCAGTCAGGATATGGTGCACGGTGGTTTTATCAAAGGCCTTATTGATGGCGTGACCCGAGTCATTATGGGCGAATGATGAAAACGACGCCTGACGCTCCTAAAATAGAGTTCCCCTGCGAGAATTACAGCCTCAAAATTGTGGGCCGAAAAACAGCAGATTACCCAACTTGGGTGGTGCAGTGTGTGCAGCAGTTAGCACCTGATCTAGACCCCCAAAAAGTACAGATTGTTGACAGTAAAAATGGTACTTTTCAATCAATACGCTTAGCAGTAACGGCTCAAAGTGCAGACCACTTGCAACAGATTCACCAAACCCTGATGGCGAGTGGCAAGGTTAAACTTGTCCTCTAAGCCAGATCCAAAAAAAGGCGTTTTAGTAAGGTTCTTAGGATCTCAAGACTACGAGCACGTCTGGCAAACCATGCAAGACTTTACTAATTACCGTAATGCCGACACCATTGATGAAATATGGGTATTGCAACATGCTCCGGTGTTCACCCAGGGCCAAGCGGGTAAGGCAGAACATATGCTAGACCAAGGTAATATTCCGTTAGTGCAATCGGATCGTGGGGGACAAGTGACATACCATGGCCCGGGGCAATTAATGGTGTACTTAATGTTAGATTTAAAACGGTTAAGTATAGGGGTTCGCAGCTTAGTATCGGCCATGGAAAAAGCCTTGATCGACTGTCTCCATGACTATGGCATTAGTGCCAATGCAGATGTTAAGGCTCCAGGTGTGTATGTGGGGGGCAGTAAAATAGCCTCTTTGGGGCTAAGGGTCCGCAGAGGGTGTAGTTTTCATGGTTTAGCCCTCAATGTAGATATGGATCTGAGCCCTTTTGCCCGCATTAACCCCTGTGGTTACCCGAGTCTAGATATGGTGCAGATGATTGATTTCTCCAAGTTGATTAAGTTTGATCAAGTGGCTCACGACATGGGCCAAAAGTTAGTAGACCAATTGCAGTACCAACAGGTTAATAAAACTAAACAACCTTGGGTTAACACCATTGAATATAACCAACGAGTGATAAGTAACCATGGCGACATCATACAAAGCTGAAGCAGGTGTTAAACTTCGTGGGGCCGATAAGGTAGCGCGGATCCCTATTAAAGTGATTCCCACTGAGAAAATGCCGCGTAAACCAGATTGGTTGCGCATCAAGATGGTCAGTTCCCCTGAGGTCAACCGTATTAAATCTAAACTAAGGGAGCATAAATTGGCGTCTGTCTGTGAAGAAGCCAACTGCCCTAATTTAGGCGAGTGTTTTAGCCAAGGTACAGCGACCTTTATGATCATGGGTGAAATATGTACGCGTAGATGTCCATTTTGTGATGTGGCTCATGGTCGTCCCAACCCCTTATCTGTTGATGAGCCTCGCGAGTTAGCCACCGCTGTGGCAGACATGGCACTCAAGTATGTCGTCATTACTTCTGTTGATCGAGACGATTTACGGGACGGAGGCGCTCTGCATTTTTCTGAATGTATCAGCGCTATTAATGAACGCACACCAGCGACTCAAGTTGAAGTTTTGGTACCTGATTTTCGTGGACGTATGGACATTGCCCTTGATATTTTAGCCACAACGCCACCCCATGTGTTTAATCACAATTTAGAATCGATTCCTCGCCTTTACAAAAAAATTCGTCCTGGTTCAGACTACCAATGGTCATTGGATTTATTACAGAACTACAAACAGCGTTGTCCTCAAGTACTGACAAAATCAGGTTTGATGTTAGGATTAGGCGAAACTAACGAGGAAGTGTTGCAGGTGCTGCAAGATCTTCGAGATCATGGAGTGGATATGCTTACCCTTGGGCAATACTTGCAACCTAGTTTGAATCACTTGCCAGTTGATCGGTTTGTGCACCCCACTGAGTTTGATGAGTTAGGTGCGGCCGCCAAGGCTATGGGTTTTAAGCATGTCGCCAGTGGGCCTTTAGTGCGTTCGTCCTATCATGCAGATTTACAAGTCAAAGGTGAGATGGTAACTTGAGTCGCTAATTAAGTGGCCACTTGTGTAATCATTTATGTCATTGCTGATGGCGTAAGCAGGAAATTAAGGCCACCACAATAAATTGTATTTTAATCAATGCTTAAGCTCAGCTTATGTGAGTTCGATTAGATGATTTTTTAATGTGAGTTAATCTAATTTAAACTTCCAATAGATATAAAAAATATCAAAAAATAATAACAGCAAATGGGGGCTGATTATGGCAATTATTCATTGGTTAGGGGCTGGACTATCGAGCGCACCAGGGATTAAACGACTCATCGGTAACGGCTTGGAATTATGGTTGTGGAACCGAACCTTGAGTAAGGCCGAAGCCGTTATTGAACATATGGAAGGCCAGTGCCAAGCTCGCGTGTTAGATTGGCAACAGCTGCACGAAAATGTCAGTAAGGGCGATATAGTTGTGTCCATGTTACCGGGTTCATTTCATCTGCAGGCGGCCCAATTAGCCTTAGATAATAATGCGCACTTTGTTTCTAGTAGCTATTTAACACCCGCCATGGAAGCTCTCAACCAACAAGCCCAAACCAAGGGTTTATGTGTGGTAAACGAGGTTGGTTTAGACCCTGGCATTGATCATCTTTTAGCTTATGCTTTATTAAACGACTACCGTAGTTCGCAGCCTTACGCTGTGAGTAATGTTTTAGAGTTTAGGTCTTTTTGCGGTGGTTTACCCGCTCAAGAGAATGCGTTTAGATACAAGTTTTCTTGGTCTCCCCTAGGCGTTTTAAAGGCCCTGAAATCGCCTGCTCAATGGTTAGAAAATGGAGTTGTTAAAATCTGTAGCAAGCCATGGGAAGCCATGCATAGCTATACGACACCATTATCAAAGCTTGAAAAATCCACCTTTGAAGCTATTCCAAATCGTGACTCACTGCCATTTATAGCGCAATATCAGTTTGATCCTCAATGGCCTGTGGACACCTTTATTCGGGGGTCTTTGCGACTTCAAGGCTGGGCTAAGGCCTGGAAAAACATCTTTAGTTTAGTCGAATCTGCCGACGGAGCCGAAGGGGAGGCTAAACTTCAAGCTAAGTCTGATGAGCTTTGGCAGGATCATGCCTTTAAAGAAGGTGAGCAAGACCGGGTCGCCCTCTATGTGGAGTTACTTGCTAAAGATGCCCATACCCAGCAATGTATCTGGCGTCAAAGCTATTCTATGGACGCCTATGGCAATGAAACAGGCAGTGCCATGGCGCGTTTAGTGTCAACCACTGTGAGCTTAGCTGTGGAAGCTGTTTTAGAGGAACGTATTGGTGCTGGGGTGAGTGCAGCTCCCAATGATATGGGGCTAGTGTCTGATTGGTTAGCCTATTTTAACGACCACCACGAGACCATTAATCATCTCAATCACCTAGATTAAATTAGCATGAACTTGATGCCCACTGCATAGTGGGTGTGACTGGGTTCATATGAAACCAGATTAACCAGTGAAGTTAGGTGTGTTAAGTCGCTATAGCGTCACGGGTCATAAAGTCAGCCAAGTTGGCTCAGCGCTTATCTTGCTGAAAAATAGTTCAAGTCCGTCTACCCCTATGGCTAGGGTGCGATCATTCACTAAAGGATGGACGTACAAGGTGTGGCAACTCCTTAATTCGCTATCAATAAAAAGTGCTACCCCATGACTAACCCCTGTGATCATCGACAGCGGAGTCACTGCGCCTGGCCGAACCCCTAAGTTTTCTAATAAACGATCAGCAGAGCCGAAAGATAACCGACCTGTTCCTAACAATGCAGGTAAGGTTTTTAAATCGATTTTGCGGTCTTGTTCTGTCACTAATAAAATGTTTCGCTTCTTGTGATCACGCAAATATAGATTTTTGATATGTCCACCACCTTGCTCAGATGATAGGAAAAGCGATTGTACTTTTTTTGAATCTTCGACCGTTTTAAGTGGCACATGATCAAAGCGCTCAAATTGAATATGCCACAGGTTCAATTGTGCCATAATTTCATCAGAAGAGATGGGCAAACTATTTTGATGTTTAGAAGTAGCGTCAATGATTTCTAGATCACCCATGTTTAAACCTACGCTTTTTTAGTAAATCGGTTTGCCAGCTAATTGCATAATTAATGCGCCCAGCAAATCCCACACATTGGCTTTACTGACACCTTTCACGCATTGATCAATTGCTTCACATTGGCGCAGCATATGTTGCGCACTGTGCGCGTTATGTTGCTGGGCAGCTGATCTTAGGTAGGCTTTACGTTTTTCCCACACTCGCTCTTGAGTTAATCCAGCTTCAAGTCCCTGTGGATGATTTACAATGCTAGTGAGCAACCTGATTTCTCGACTTAACACCCATAATAGGTCCATGGCTTTGACACCTTCTTCTTTTAAGCCATAAAGCATAGTCAGACTTTGATGGGCTTGGCCCGAGAGGGCTGTATCCACTAACTGGTAGTTGCTGTAACGGGCTAGACCGCCCACATCTGCATTAATGTGTTCCGCCGTGATTTCAAAACCCGCACCATTAAGGGTGAACTTCTCTAGTTCTTGAGCTGTGGCAAGTAAATTTCCTTCTGTTCTTTGAGCTAGCAATTGGCAAGCCTCTGGGGTAATTTTAAGGCCCAGTGTCTGGCTTCTTTGGTTGATCCAACGACCCATTTGATGAGCTTCTAAGGGGAAAATTGCCATGCATACCCCTGCTGTGTCGAGGGCTTTAAACCATTGGCTATTTTGGCTTTTTGAATCAATCTTTCCACTACTAATGAGCACTAGATTATCAGGATTGGGCTCAGCTACCAGTTGGCTTAAGGCCGCGCTTCCCTCCTTTCCAGGCTTGCCACTGGGCATTCGTATTTCAATGATTTTACGGCTTGAGAAAAGTGACATTGCTTGGTCAGAAGCGGTGATTTGTTGCCAATTAAAACGGCCTTCCACGTGGAATAAATCACGTTCTAAAAAGCCCTCCTGACGGGCTTTACTACGAATAGTATCGCCTATTTCTTGCTGCAATAGCGGCTCATCCCCATGCACTAAATAACAGCCAGATAAACCTTTAGCTAAGTGATTTTGCAGCTGATCTGGTTTGATACGCATTATTCAAAACTAAGTTGGCGAGCAACGCGATTACCCAGTTGCTGGTAAAGTAACATCCAGTTATCTGCTTCTATGCGTTCATTCACAGTGGCATTAGTGCCACTTAAATCCACATCAGTACTCACAGAAAGAGGCATTGACCTCTGTTTGAAAGGCGCATCTTCTGGGCCTATTGGTTTACCCCCAGCCATAAATAGGTAGTTAGTGCTGAGGGTGTAACGCCAGATTAACACCTCTCCATCCGTGTCTAAAGTGAGCTCTGCCTTGTGCTTTTTTGTGCCGGTGAGTTGCACAGAGGGCGCTTCAGTATCCATGCCAACGACTGAATCTAACACCGTCAAAGCAACATCATGCTGCAGAATATCTTTGCTCACCACTCGCGCTAATGAGGGGTCGTCTACGTAGAGGTTTAACTGAGGTGGAAAAGACCTTTGACTTTGGCCTTGTAGGTAAAAGCCACAGCTGGATAAAACAAGGCTCAAGCACAGCATTAAACTCAGCCGGCCCAATAGGCTTGGGGTTAAAGTTACATTGATCATGTCTTGCATCCTTTCTAAAGTAGTCTAAGTCAGTTAACTGACGCTTAACTCACCACAATATTAACCAGTTTATTAGGCACCACAATAATTTTACGCACAGCCATATCAGTAATAAAGCACTGTACTTTTTCATCGGCTAAGGCGAGTTGTTGTATGGTGTCTCTATCCATATTGGCATCGATGGTGATCTTACTGCGCAGTTTGCCGTTGACCTGAATCATCATATCGATATTTGATTTTACCAAAGCCCCTTCATCTACTGCTGGCCATGGTGTTTTTAAAATCACATCGGTATCCGAGAATGCTTGCCACAAGGTATGGCATAAGTGAGGTGTAAAAGGCGACATTAATAGTACTGCAGTACTTAGGCTTTCAGCTCTGACAGCTCGACCCTGATCACTCATATCAGTAAACTTCGCTATTGTGTTACTCAGCTCCATAATGGCAGCAATGGCGGTATTAAAAGTTGTACGGCGCTCAATATCGTCGCTGACCTTTTGAATCGTCTCGTGGGTTTTGCGACGCATATCTTGTTGCTGCTGGCTAAGTTGGTCGGCCTGCAAGGCAGGCGCAGCAGGCGCATTTAGGTGCTGGTGCACTTGCTTCCAGAAGCGTTTGATAAACCTTTGAGAACCTTCAAGGCCTGCGTCAGACCATTCAAGAGATTGTTCTGGAGGCGCAGCAAACATGGTGAACAAACGCACAGCATCTGCGCCATAGCGGTCAATCATGGTTTGGGGGTCAATACCGTTATTTTTAGACTTGGACATCTTGCTCATGCCATCATAAAACACCGATGCACCATCCGATTTTTTCACCGCACCGGTAATGCGTCCCTTGTCATCCATTACGGCATCAACGTCTAGGGGTGAGATCCAATTCTGGCCACCTTTCTCGTCTTGTTGGTAGTAAGTGTGAGCCAATACCATGCCTTGGCAGAGTAGTTTCTTAAACGGCTCATCAGAAGACACAAGGCCCATGTCACGCATGAGTTTGTGAAAGAAGCGCGAATACAATAGGTGTAAAATGGCATGTTCAATGCCACCAATGTAATGATCTACAGGAGCCCAGTAATCTGCAGACTGTGGTGCTAGCATACTGTCGTTATGTGCCGCACTAGTAAAACGTGCGTAATACCATGACGATTCCATAAAAGTGTCAAAGGTATCGGTCTCACGCTCAGCCTCAGCGCCACATTTAGGGCAGCTTGTGTTGATAAAAGAGGCCATTTTTTTCAGCGGCGAACCACTTCCGTCAAATTCGACATCTGTGGGCAATACTACCGGTAATTGATCCTCTGGCACTGGCACTGCACCGCAAGTGACGCAATTAATCACTGGAATGGGAGCACCCCAATAACGCTGGCGTGATACCCCCCAATCTCGCAGGCGGTAGTTGGTGGTGATTTTACCTTTACCGTGCCGATCAAGTTCTGCTGCTATCGCATCAAAGGCTAATTGGAAGTCCATTTCGTCAAAAATGCCTGAATTAATCAATAAGCCTTTTTCAGTGTAAGCAGACTGCGATATATCCACCACAAGGTTGCTATCGGTTGGACGAATCACCTGCTCTATACTCAGGCTATACTTATTAGCAAATTCCCAATCGCGCTGATCATGAGCGGGCACCGACATCACAGCGCCAGAACCATAGTCCATAAGCACAAAGTTGGCGGCCCAAACGGGCACAGACTTACCACTGAGTGGATGAATAGCTTGAAAACCAGTATCCAAGCCGAGTTTTTCCATGGTCGCCATATCGGCTTCAGCCACTTTCATGTTTTTGCAGCTATCAATAAAGTTTGCCATCGCTGGATTAGTGGCAGCAGCCTTGAGGGCAAGAGGATGCTGTGGTGCTACGGCTAAGTAGGTGACCCCCATTAAGGTATCTGGCCTTGTAGTAAAGACCTCGAGTGGACCGTGGTTTGTGACTTCAAAACTGAGTTCGACACCCTGAGACCGACCGATCCAATTGCGTTGCATCGTGCGCACTTGCTCTGGCCAATCGTCTAGCTGGTCTAAGTCATCTAACAACTGGTCGGCGTAATCGGTAATCTTGAGGAACCACTGGGGGATTTCTTTACGTTCGACCAACGCACCTGAGCGCCAGCCGCGACCATCAATGACTTGTTCATTGGCCAGTACGGTTTTGTCTACTGGGTCCCAGTTAACCATGGCATTTTTTTTATACACCAGACCCTTGTCGAGTAACTTGGTAAAAAACCATTGTTCCCAGCGGTAATACGAAGGGTCACAGGTGGCTAATTCTCGGTTCCAATCATAGCCAAAACCCATGCGCTTTAGCTGGTCGCGCATATAGGCGATATTCTCATGGGTCCATTTAGCAGGTGCGACGTTGTTTTTCATGGCGGCGTTTTCAGCGGGTAAACCAAATGCGTCCCAGCCCATGGGCTGCAACACGTTCTTACCTTTCATGCGCTGAAAGCGTGATATAACGTCACCAATCGTATAGTTACGCACGTGCCCCATGTGTAAACGGCCACTGGGGTATGGGAACATCGAAAGGCAATAATACTTTTCTTGGTCAGGATTATCTTGCACCTCAAAGCTATCATTAGCTTCCCAAAAGGCTTGAATTTCTGGTTCTATTTCGTGCGCATTATAATGTTCGTTCATGAGTGCCGTAACTAGTGGTAAAGCCGATATGGCTAGAAATTAAATCGACCCATATAATAGCACTAGAGCATAGGTAACAGGTAGCTTGATTGATAAAATAGGCTGGCTTAATCGCTGAGTGATTATTATTTGGCGATCTGAGTGCCTGTAAAAATCTTTATTGATCAAGTAATAACAGTTGAATTCCTCCTGCACTGTCGTTATGATACCGCTCCCTGATGAGGCACTCGCCGAATTTAGGTATAGTGCGCCCGTAGCTCAGCTGGATAGAGTACTCGGCTACGAACCGAGCGGTCAGAGGTTCGAATCCTCTCGGGCGCGCCATTTTATTTTATAAGACGCTGTTTTATAAGACATTTTTCGTTATTATAAATAACGGAACCGTCAGATAGACCGTCTTTTGTTTTATTTTTTACCCTAATACCCTATTGGCTTTCTAGCTGAACTAGGTCTACCTATTAGATCGTTTCAGGCTGTTTCTGTGGCTTGTTAGTTTACCCTACAGTAAGCCGATCCAACACGCTATTACTCTTTATAGCCGCTCCTATAACACTACCCAATAGTAGGCGTATAATCCTGTCTAGTTAAGCCTCATGACTTGAGCCAGGGCTAAAGAGTTTCATCTTCTGCATGACTTGTATTTAACTCTCTTATTCTTTTTAATTCTCTTATTCTATTTAATTCTCTTATTCTATTTATAGCGTTAGCTTATTGCTTGGCCGGTGTACCCTGTGGTCAATAATGGCATCGCTATTTTGTCCATAAGTACACGGGCTCTAAGGCTTACAATTAGTGTGTATGGTCATTAAATAGTTGGTGAGTGTGTTGGGTTGTTTTTGTAGTAAAGCACTCAGTGCGTGCTTCGGAGTTACGCTACCGCTGCGCTATCGCTTCACTCCTCGCACTACTTGGGTGCTTTACTTAGAGGAGTTGGTGTTTGACTCTGTTAGAAGTCGAGGGAAGTGCTGTCGCTCTTGAAATTGAGAAAGTTATTGAATGGTAAATTGGTGGTAATATTTAATGGCTTCCATGGCTGGTGTTTAACCAAGCGTACAAAATATAAAGATTTTATAAAAATTAGTATTTGAACTAAAGAGGTAGGGTTGGTGATAAAAGATTATGCTCACAAGCCAAAGCTTGACGTTACTACGCCAGGATTACTTCGGCCTATAGTAGTTTTAATAGCTGCTGGAATAATACTAATTGTAGTATTAATAGTAATCCTTTTAAGCGTGAGTATTGATCATAAAATTGATAGGGCTTCTGTGGATCAAGTTGATCTTGTGGTGGCTACAGAGAAGATTGAAGTGGCAAAGCCAATACCCGTTGAGCCACCTATCTCACCAGAGTTTACATATATAAAAATACTACAGCAGGCCGATGTTACGCCAGCTTACGTTAAAGAATATGAGTCTACTGCTAAGGATCCAAATAAGAAGACAGAAAGCCATCTGCAAGTAGCTTCATTTAAGTCTGAGTACGATGCTAAAGAATTACAAAAACTATTAACAATAAAAAAACTACCTAATGTTGAAGTGAGCCAATCTACTACTGAGTCTGGATCTGTTTGGTTCAAGGTAATGGTAGGCCCATTTCAGAACAGGTCGATGCTTAATAAGGCACAGGATATCTTGGTTCAAATGAATTATTCACCATTAGAGTTAAAGAAAAAATAAACTACCTGAGGGGCATTCCATAGAATATGTCCCCGTAGGGGCGGAAAGGGTGGAATCCGGAAACCCCTGATATACGTGGCTTTCAGAGGTGTGAAATTGAGCATTCCGGTCGATTATCAATAACCTCCGGAATGCTCCCATCAAAGCCTTATAAACACTGGTTTCCAGTCCCGGAACGCTCCTGGCCGGAACGCGGAACGGTCCAATTACTTATAAAACCTTACGGTTGATACTAATGAGTCCTCCAGGTGGTTTGCTACGCCAATAGGCTATATCCTCATTACCGTTATTGATAATGGTTGGTTTATTTGGATCATTTGAGACCAGTCTAATAGCTTCGTATGCAGCGGTCGATTTGACTTGGTTATCAGTCTCAAACTGAGGCTGAAGCGACTTCCACTCAATAGGTGAAGTGTTACCAAATAAGCGCTCAAGAGCTTCTGCGACTAATAGGTCATCCCATTTCACCTTGCTTGTAGAGTTTCTGAAGAGTGGCTTTAAGTTCACAGGGACGGGTACGCCAACATGTTCACCATTGCCTATCAGGCAAGATTCCATTCTAAACCACCAAGCATTAACGCATGCTGGAGAGAAATTTTGTTTCGCAAGATCTAACCTAAAGTGGCGTGATCGTTTCTGGGCATCGAATGTTAGCGCCTTTGCCTCGTCTTTAGACATTGGAGTTAATGTAGCAACAACTCTGACAGCATCCTTGAGAGCAGAAGCACCACGAGCGATATCTGCATTGCCTGCTGAACTACCTTTAGTGTCCTGCTTGCGTGTGTGATGGATTAGTGTGATCGCAGCGCCAGTTTTAGCAGCAACCCTACGATATATAGACATGACTTGATCCATAGCTGTGTTATCGTTCTCAGGCGCGTTATGGGTCGATACGAAAGGGTCTACGATGAGCAATCCAATATCTTTTTCGAGCATATATTTGATCAGGTCACCAGCAAATGCTGTTTCCTTTTGACCACTATCACTCATCTCTGACAGCATGTACTTCTTCTCGTAGCCAGATGCGTAAAAAAACCTATCCTTTAAGCTAATAGGATTAATTCCAAACTGTGTTGTTATACCTGCAATCCTGCGCCTTAGCTCGTCATACGAATCTTCGTTGTTGATAACGAGCACGTTAGCCTGCTGGCGTACACCGAGTTGTAATATGTCATTGTTGGACGCAACCGATATCCCTAGGGCAAGGGCTAAGGAACTTTTACCGGTACCTCCAGGGGCGACAAGGCCAGTAATATAAGCCTTCAAACACAGGCGATCTACCAGCCACTCTCGTGGTGGTATGTTGGCAATGTCAGCAGTAAAGTTCTTAATAACAGTGGCCGGGTTAAACGTGCTGTTCTTGCTGTAACCATTACCTGTGGTATACTTATGTTGTCCTTTTGGGATAGAGCCCTTTGTTTGCTTGGTCGCGACAAGGGCTTTTTTAATTGCAGTATTCATCTAAATGACCTCCTTACTAAATTCCACATTACAGCCAATCACTTTGTAGTTGCTGACCCAGCACCGAACTTCATTATTGTTATCCAGCACAGAAACTCTTGTGGACTCAATAATCCATCCATCGGCTCTGAGCCCATGAAACTTTTGGCTAATGCCACAGTGGCCTAACTCTCCAAGTTTGATTGTCGAGATACCAGTTCTTCTATTATCAATAAGATCTTGAAGAAAACGGGCAACTGCAGGTGGGTAAGCTACCTCCTGCTGAAAAGCGGGAAGTGTTACTGGTTGATGTGGCTTGCGTGTGAGCTTACTCATTAGAAGCTCCTCCATCACGTTCTGCAATGCGCTGCTCAACCCATGCGATTACTTCTTGTTCAACCCAAGCCACAGATGTTCCTCCAGGAACCAAGGATATAGGTTTTGGAAACTTCTGCTGTTTAGTTAACAGGTAAATATAGGATCTTGATAGGCTGGTATACGAGCATACTGTCTTGATACGTATGATGCGTTTTTGAACTGGGAGATTCATTTAAGTAACCTTTTAAAAGGTCTAGCTCAAATAAAAAAGGCTCTGAGCTAGACGAATAATATTAGCCTCAAAAAAGAGACATACTCGTTTGCTCAGAGCCTGCATCGGGTGATACTTAATCTCTATGACGTGCTACTGCGTAACATTGGTCACTAAAGGCTAAGCCACTGCTTCAACACTGAAGTCGTTCTCACTTTATCTAGATATATCTTTGGGTCTGTCAATATATCGTCGTCGTTTAAAAGAACTGTTTTTTATTTAGCAAGACAATATTTTACGATAAAGACAGCATAATATCAACATAAAAGTATAAAAATGAAAAATATAATAGTAATTTTATTATTTTTAGTAAAAATACTATGATCACTAAAAATACAACCATCTAAAAATCAACATATAGACTGTTAGCTAGAATTTTTTCCTATACTCAAATGTTGATTCATGGCGTAACTTTAGCTTTCAGTATTTATTTTATTTAGCTAAAAGTTCTTTGCTCACAAATTCTGTCTTTTTCGACTAAACACTGTCCACAATGCCCGTATGCTTGACCGGTGTTTATTGATAACTTACCTTGGTCTTTGACACTGTTAGAAATAGAGGGAAGTGTTGTTGGCCTGTAACATGAGAAACTTTAACTGAGCTAAGTTGGCAGTAATACTTTATGGCTTCCGTGGTTAGTTTTTAAGTAAATATATTAAATTTTTCATATTTATCAATAATAGTATTTAAAGCATAAGGTCTGGGTTAGGCTCGGCTATCTGTATACTTTAGTGTTTTCTTGGTAAATATCGGAAACTATCTTATTTTAAAAAAAGCTACCTAGGAGGTAGCTGGTGGATTTACTTATAAAGGAGGGCTAAGTGGTGATCCCTCTCTTCTTGGGTGGTATTGAGGTTGTTGAGCTCGGTTATGGCCTCGTCAATGGATTCTTGCAGGCTTTGGTTTAAGGAAACTTCTAAAACTTGCAAAGCTTTGTTTGCCGTTATGCCGGATCTGTCAAAGGTCTTACGAAATATTTTGAACATAGTGTTCTCCTGATGGGTTATTGGTTGTGAGGGTAAAAAGGCCGAGGTCGGCCATTGATACTACGGTTTGGGTAGCGGTTCCAGGGCCATTCGTAGAAGAGGAGTAGTGATAGTGGGTTATTAATGGCTCGGAGTGGAGTTTAAGTCTGATTAACCTTAAGCATCCCTTACCTTATGGGAACATGGCTAAGAACTAGCTAACTGTGGGAATGTGTCTAGTGTTTAAGTGTTGGTATTTATAATGATTCTTTAGGGGAAGATGCCCGGGGGGGTATCTTGGTTTGAGGAGGGTGTGCCCTTTAGTACTTGGCTCGTAAGCAAATGTTATATTTCCTGTAATACCTGCGGAGTAACCAGTATAGGTGATTTTGAAATAACCAAAACTATAGCGTGATCGTACCTGACTTTATTGAAAGCTAGTGTCGACATACCTGATTATATAGAGCAGTTTTTATAATCCACGGAAATTGCATAAGCTTGAGTATGAAAAGATCATTCAATCTTCCTCAACTAAACTATCCGTGAAATCGAGGTAAAACCCATAGTGTTGAAAGCCTTGTTTATCACCAATTATGATGGCGACCTGTTCATTCAAATTACTGGACGTTTAAACTATGGATAGAAAAACTAAAGCTTCTGTAAATCGCCTAATTTTGTCGCTTTGCCTTCAATGTTTTCCAAATAGGGTAAATGAGGACGAGAACGATTAGAATAAAAATGGTCAACGAAATGGGTCGCGTGAAAAGAATTCCAAAATCACCATGACTCAACTGAAGCGTTGTTCGTAAGGACTCTTGTGCCTTGTCACCGAGTATCAGGCCTATGACGATAGGGGCAACAGGGAACTTAAGACGATTGAGTAGATAGCCAAGGACCCCGAAGCCGAGCATAAAATAGACATTAAAGATTTCGTTTTGAAACGTGTAGATTCCGATAAACGTTAAGCTAACAATCATCGGCATCAGCAACAGCGATGGCACGAGTAACACCTGTGCGAATATTTTCGTCGCAATTAGGCCGCCAAAGACAACGATGGCTATCGACGTAAACAGCATGGCCCACATGTAACCATAAACTACCGGGCCTTGTTCGACGAACAAATGGGCCCCCGGCAACATGCCGTGAATAACTAAAGCGCCCAGCATCAAAGCAGCAACACCACTGCCGGGGATGCCCAATGTTAGTGCGGGGATCATCGATGCGGCGTTATCGGAATTATTAGATGCTTCCGCGCTGGCCACGCCAAGGGGGTTGCCTTTGCCGAAAGTCTCTGGCTCGTTCGAACTGTTTCGCGTGTCATTGTAAGCAACGAAGCTACTGGCTGAACCACTCACGCCAGGCAGAAGACCAAAGGCGATGCCAATCAATGACGCGCGTGGCCATACGTTCAACAGGAGCTTGCGCCAAGGCCAGCGGTAGGTGGGATCTGGGCGCAGCACGTCGGAGAAACCTTTTTTTCGGTTCGCTGCTCCTTGCTCAATAATTTGCCACGCCGGTGGCAACGCATACATACCCACCAACACAACGAGAAGGGAAAATCCCTCGGTCAGTTCTAGGACGCCAAAGGTGAATCGCTGGTAACCGGATACGAAATCAATACCAACGACTCCGATCATCAAGCCGATGGTGAGTGACAACAAACCCTTGAGGGGATCATCACCCAGTAGTACAGCCACCGCGCACATTCCGAATACGTTCGCCCAGAATATTTCCGGCGGCCCGAAGGCTAGCGTCGCGGTGGCCAAAGGAGGTGCCAAAAACAAGAGGACGATTGCACCTAGCGCCCCCCCTACCGCCGATGATGCTGCTGCCAGCTTAAGTGCCGTCAATGCCCGGCCTTGTTTTGTCATGGGATAGCCGTCAAAGGCTGTTGCCACTGCAGCCGGAGTGCCAGGAATGTTTAGCAGAATTGCTGGGATGGCCCCACCCGCAGATCCGCCATTGTGTATGCCAGCCATCATCGCCAATGCGAACAGCGGGTCCATACCATAGGTGAGTGGAATGAGTAAGGAGATGCCAATGCTGGCTGTCAATCCTGGAATAGCACCGACTAAAATACCTGCGATTAAGCCGATCGTCATGGCTAGAATGTACTGCCATTCCAACACATGAAATAATCCTGCCAAAAGTTGGTCCGTCACAGCTTACCTCCAATCCATAGAGCTAAAATTTCAGGCGGCAACGGTCGGTTAAACGCGAGATCAAAGGTGAGCCAAAGAACTATACAAAAAACAAACGTCGATAATAAAATAGTTCGTAACTCACGATAACCTGACAGGTATGAAAGTACGGGTATGTAAATCACTGTCATAGCAAAGAAACCTACCTTTCCGGCTAAAAAAAAGTATGCCGCGGTGACAGCAATTCCTAAAATAAGCCTGCGGCCGGCAAGAAAAAATTTTTCAAATTCGTGGTTTCTAAAAGCTGGTAGAAAACTACGCCCAATTAATAGAGCCGAAAACAGGAACATTAACCCCGTAACAGTTTTGGGATAAAGTCCAACTCGTTGTGGCAGGGTGTCATAGGCGTAAGAAAACGCACCTGTAGCGAATACCGCCAAAACAATTCCTGCAATTCGGTCATGATTTGAAAACATCTGCCTTTACCCAAAAGATAAATTGAAGGTGGCACAGCAAATAGTTTGCACCGCCTTCAATGAGGTTGTTGTAACCTAACGGTCTTGGATCCAGGGACTTGCTGCCCACAACGCCCGATAATCATTTTCTTCAGACTTAAGCATCTGAGCTATTTTCTCGGGCGATGCCGTATCAATAGTCACCTTAGCCTTTTTTGCCGCTTTTTGATATTCGGGGTTTGCTAATGTTTTCTGATGGGCGGCACGTAGTTTTTCGAGGATCTTTGTGGGGGTCCCCTTAGGCATAGCAAGTATGCGTTCCGTACCAACAGCTAGGTCAATACCTAAGCTTTTTAATGTTGGTACATTTGGAAATTTAGGATGCGTCTCGTCAGCAGAAAGGGCGAGAATACGAACTTCTTTGAGAACTTTCGAAACAGCTCCTGTATTTGCACACAGCATGTCGATGTGTCCGCCAAGCAGTGCTCCACGGATTTGACCACCGCCTTTGAAACTTACGAGGTTGAGCTCGACACCCGCTAACTTTTGCCATCTGAGGGACGCCAGTTGTGGGCCTCCTCCGACACCGGTAACTCCGCAACTAAGGTTGCCCGGATTGGCTTTAGCAAAGGCAACCATATCTTGATATGTTTGGAGTTTACTATCGTTACGCACGGCGAAGATGTGATTGTCGATACCGGATTTTCCAATATAGTCAAATGAATCCGCACCAAACTGGGCAGTGGGGTTATCAAACTGTCTTGACACAATTTCCGGTAACATAAGCTGGCCCATTGTGTAGCCATCTGGTTTTGCATTTAAGACAGCCGTGATTCCAATGGCACCGCCGCCGCCGGGCCTATTGACAACTACTACCGGCTGTCCGAGATATTCTGTTACAAACTTCGCATAAACCCGAGCAGTTTTGTCTGATCCACCACCAGCGCTGGTTGGCACAATTAACTGAATTTCCCTTTCCGGGTATTCAGCAGTGGCTGTACTAGCCAAACTCACGGCCAGTACGAAAACAGATGCAATTTTGATAAATCGTGTCATTTCATTACTCCCTTGCATGATTTTTTAGTTATTTTTGGACGCTCTGTTGGCGACCGTTTGTTTGATAGACAAAATTATATTCGATTTATATAATTATGTCGACATTATTATATTGGACTTTAACTCTCTATACTATAATATTGCAAGCAATCAGTTTTATTGGAGTGAAAACCTATGCCCGAAGATACCAAGAGTGACATCGAGATGCATCGAGCACAAAGTCTGCCAAGTCTTGTAAGGAGGCATTTGGAACATATGATATTTTCTGGTCAAATTCTGCCTGGAAATAAAGTGAATGAAGTCCGGATAGCCAAACAACTTGATATCAGTCGCAGCCCTGTCCGCGAGGCATGCCGGCAACTAGAACAGCGGGGGTTTTTGATGGCTAGAGTACAGTCCGGCAGCTATGTGCGCCAGTTTAACATCGATGAAATTATGGCGGTCTTTGAAGTGCGGTGTTCGCTGGCAAAGCAAGTCGGCTTGCTGGCAGCAGAAAGAGCGACCGAACAAGAAATAACAAAATTAGAAAATTTATTTGATGAAATGCACAAAGCAAATAGTTCGCTGGATGTAACGAATATTTGGGACGTTGGACTCGAGTTTCACACATTGCTTCTTGAATCCACAAAGAACCAATGTCTAGCCGACATTTATTTAAATTTACATGCTCAGCATCGTTTATTTAGGATAGATTGCCTGGCACAATTCCCTTCCCTCTTTGAACTCACACATTTAAATAAAGAAGCCATTGAGGGCAGAGTCAAAATCGTCAAATCAATCAAACAACGTGATTCACAATTGGCAAGCGTCTCATGTGGCCGATACATGGCCCATAGTCGGGATCAAAGTCGACGTACGTATGAAGCCGGTATGGAACTCGCGCGTGAGTTAGAAACGAAAGAAAGCGCCTAATTGGCTGCGATACCCTCAGAAATAGTATGTCAAAATCTAATTGGGAATAATGCCTATGACACCGACAAACGTTCTAATTTTGTGCGTTGACCAACAAACGACAAAGGTCCTCGGATGTTATGGTAACGATATTATCAAAACACCTAATATCGATCGCCTAGCAAACCAGGGAGTACGTTTCGATAATGCATATACACCTTCGCCATTATGTGTACCTGCACGTGCCACCATGGCAACCGGTCGGCACGTGCACGAACTCAACACCTGGGATGGATGTCACCCCTACACCGGTCATACTATGAGTTGGGGTCACCATCTCGTTGAGGCGGGTCATAGCGCCGTGTCGATTGGTAAACTCCATTATAGGAATGAAGCAGACGAAACCGGATTCTCGAAGCAAATCATGCCAATGCATGTTCCAGAAGCGGGTGGCGATCTAATAAGCCTAGTGCGTTCACCACTTCCTAGTGGCCGAAACAAAAGTAAATTGTTTGAAACGTTGGGGCCGGGTGGTTCAGCCAAAACAGATTATGACACTTTAGTAACCCAAAAAGCTTGCGCTTGGTTACAGGACCAAGCTCCTCAAGAAAATAAACCCTGGTGTTTGTTCGTTTCTCAAGTAAGTCCGCACCCTCCACTGAACGCACCAGTCAAATTTTTTGAGCTGTATGAGTATGCAGACATTGCGATGCCCAAGATGCTGGACGCCCCTCTTCATCCTTGGATTCAACAGTTACGTAATACGCTTAATGATGCAGATTTTATGGATGATGAGGCGATACTGTTAGCATTACGCAACTATTATGGCCTCTGCAGCTTCACCGATTATAATATTGGGCTCATTTTAAAAACACTTGAGGATTCTGATCTGATGGATACGACACGCATCATTTTTGTGAGCGATCATGGTGATAACCTTGGTGCCCGGACGCTCTGGAATAAGTGTAATATGTATCAGGAAGCCGCCCAAATTCCGATGATCGTTACTGGACCAGGAATCCCAAAAGGGCGTGTCTCTAAAACGGGTTGTTCGTTGCTAGATATTGCACCAACAGTCTTGGACGGCGTCGGAATTGATACAGCAAGTGGTGATTTTAATAGTTTGAGTCGTTCGTTGTTCTCTTTGGCCAATAAACCGGACGACTTAGAACGGATCGTTTTCTCCGAGTATCATGGGATGGGCAGCCCAAGCGCGTCGTATATGATCCGCCGTGGTCATTATAAATTTATCTATTACGTTGGATATTCTCCTGAGCTCTTTGACCTTGATTCTGATCCTGAAGAACTGAAGGATCTCGGAATGAACCCAAACTATCGTGAGATTATAGAAGAATATGAAGCTATCCTTTGCAACATTTGCGACCCCGAATCCGAAGACCGTCGTGCAAAAGACAAACAACAAATGTCACTTGAAGTTGCTGGTGGTCGAGAGACCGTCGAGAAATTAGGCTGGCTCCAGGGAACACCGGTACCTGGCGAGAAAGCCGATTTCTGGCGCTGAAAAACTTTTTAGGTAACCACCTAAACCTTTGTTAGCATCGCCACCACGGCCCGTTATGTAAATAATCTGTTGTTCTGAAGTCACCTTTCGTTTTTGGAGTTATGTTCAAAAGAGATGATGCGAGTAACGATGATTCAATTAGAAAATTAGTAAGCATTGCTATGCTCACCTCTTTCAATTCAATCCCCATACCACTGGTTTTGGTTACATTGACATTCAGTCACCTAACGAATCTATGTAACGTTTTGCTTCGTCCTGTGACGGGAACGAATCTCCCCCAACAAACCATGTCTTTTCCTGCCTGTAGACTGTCACACCTCTGTAATCAAAGAAATAGGGAGTTCTTACACCCGAAGTTTTATTGGCTATTATGTCAGACTTCGTAACCTGTCTCATTTGATGAATCGCTGAACCTTTCGGTATTTCACTGGCTATTATTTCAGCAAGCTCCGATTCATCTTTTAATGATTGGACTCTGTATTTAAGGTAAAGGCTATATGCCATATCCTCAGCCCCATTAGAGTCAGCCAAGGCTTTTCCCCATATACCAGGTCTCTTTATTCCCGATTGAACCTCACTTAAAACCTTCTCATACAAAAGCTCTTCCGAAAGCCTACCAATCGCAAACTTTGATTTTATTTTCTTAAACATACATGTAATTACCCAAACAGATATCAGTTCTAACCAATGATAAAGTTGGTGCAGCATAAGCTCTTGATTTAGATTGAGCCACTTGTAAAAAAATAGTCGTGGGTGGCCATTCCTAGCATGGCAATAATCACCAAGTCATTATCGCATCCACCTTATGAATACTACTTCCAAAAGATCATATTTGATACAGGAAGAATTCTGAGTTTGGCTCTAGTCAAAAAAAGGCAACCACCAAGTAATCCCTTAAATTCAGACTATACTAAACGCCATTAGGTTTCTAGTAATCTTAAACTGGGTAACATGCATTTGGTCATTTTAGTTTTGAGTAGCAATCATAGCTATTTAGTCGCCAGTGCACTTTGAAAACTCTCAAATAAAAGTGTCCTGTCTAGGTTGACCAGAACATGCCTACGATGACTAAAAATTATAGGAAATGCTACAGCCACGCTTACAGGAAGTCGATATAGTCAGCCTAAAAAACGCAGGACTGAGCAACATGATTATCTGGATTTGTTAAACGCCAGCTAGATAATTAAAACGGGAAGATTTCGCGTATTTCACTGTGATCTTCTAGAACTAATTCTAATTCATGCCCTAAATTATACACGCCATTAAGTTTGCCCTTACTTCTAAAGTGCCTAACTGTTTTATCCAATATATAGTCATTAATTTCAGAGTCGGTCACATACATTTCATAGCAAGGCATTATCATCCGTATTGCATTAGTAGAGTCATTGGCGCTGCTAAAAATTGTGGCCACATTTTTTAAAGTGATTATTCCCATGTTTTGTTCCATAGTAATCTCGCTCTTTTTCATTGATATTATTAGTATTTATGGGCAGATGATTTTTCATTATTCAAAAATAAAGTATTCAACGTCTGCCTTCTTCCAACATCGATTAAGCACCTTGCAGCCCATCTGAGGACTGCGTTCGCTCATCTAACATTGCAACGCACTCAACGTACATTAGCTCTGCTTAGAAACTATTGTAAGGCGTAAATCAGAAATATTCTTATATCTATAACCATCCTATAAAAGTAGTATTGAGGGGTTATGAGTACTAAAAATAAAAATTAACAATCAACAAATAAAATAGTTTTGGATTTCCTCTTTATTGCATTCGGTCAAATTGATTTGCCATTTTATGCAGTTTTAATTATAACTGTCTGTATAAGTTACTGAAAAAGCTAATAAATAGCTTGGCCAACTAACTGCTAGGAACAGCAAAAAATTCAAAACTATCATGTTATTTTTCTTGGGGTAACCAGCGCTAAATATGTCGAAAACAACAGCTTTTAAAGAATCAATATCTGCCCTGTTAACAAAAAACATACCATTTCAGGCTGGTTCATCCCTCGTTCCCAAACTGGACTACAAAGCCTTAGAGGCTAGCTTACAACCAGTTAAATATGGTAGGGAGCATGGAGAACAAGGTATTCCAGCTAGTGACAGCCTAATGTCAGATGACGTGGAACTAAAAATACTCCATACATTTCAGGAATTATGTGACAAGACATCCCAAGATGTTAACGAAGCGCTTGCATCCTACAATCAACGAATTCTTTCTTTTGATATATCAAGTTTTTTGGATGGAATTAGAGATGCTACTCGAAGCACTGTATCTGACTTCAAAGCCAAAGTTGTAATTGGCTTAAACGACCTACAAAATAGTAGTGAAACTGTTAAAGATAAATTCAATGACGTTCGGTTTTTCAAAGAAGAACATAATATCCGTCGCTCAGCGACCTATCCAACGTCAACAAGCCTTTATTTCCGAAAGGCTTTTTTGATATTAATATTTTTATTTGAGTCTATAGCCAATTCTATATTTCTGTCAGTTGGGCATTTAGGGGGCGTAGTTGGGGCCTATGCTGAGTCATTTGGGATTGCGTTAGTAAACGTTGGTTCAGCATTTTTAATTGGAAGAATGGTTACGCCTTACATGTTTTGCAGGAAAATAAAATTAAGCGTTCCAGCATTTTTAACTTTAATGGTGTTTTTAGGACTATCAGGTTTCGCTAATCTTGCAGTGGCTCATTATCGCGATATGGCTGGTGCTGATCTTTTTAGTGAGGCCGGCAGTTTAGCAATGATTCAGTTTATGGATACTCCTTTTGCGCTCAAAGAATTTCAAAGTTGGGTGCTATTTCTAATGGGGTGGTTACTTTGGATTGTTTCGGTTATTGATGCCCACTCAATGGATGACAGCATCCCAGGGTATGGTGCCGTTGCCAGAGCATTACTTGATGCTCGTATCGAATATGCTGATACCAAAGCTGACATTATAAGTGAAATTCAAGAATTCAGAACGAGCGGGGAACAAGATGTCAAAGAGGGGCGCTATGATCTTTCAGATCGATACGGTCAAGTAAATGCAGTATTTGGTTTACGCAAAGCGCTATTAAAGGACTATGAGATGTTCTCTGAACATTCAAGAAGGTACTTCAAACAAATCCTAGAAAGATATAGAAATGCTAATTTATCATGCAGGGATGACACCCCTGAATGTTTCTCAATGTTACTAACTCTGTCCATAGTAGACCATGCTGATGACATCGCATCTGTTAACTTAGACGAGCTATCACAGAAAGTAGAGGCTGGAAAATTGGCCTTAGATGGTGCGTTAGACACATTTTATTCTGAGTATAATGCCGCTATTGAGAGTTTTGATAAACTTGATGATATTGAACAAGGTACTTTAACAACGGTGGGGGCTCTTAATGAGTCGTAATAAAAAACGGCGGAATGCTAAACGAGGGGAGTTTACTTTTGGTAAATTGGTAGCTGTATTAATTGGACTAGGTGCTCTTTTTGCTATCAGCACTCTATTATACAAAGGCATGTCAACAATAAAAATAGAGATTGACCCCAATACGCTCTGCCAAGTCGACCAAAAACCTTCGGACGTTATTGCAATTCTCATAGATGCGACCGACGGTCTACCTGAAAGAGCTGCGCGCCAGGCTACTATTAAAATAAATCAAATCCTATCCTCTGCGCCAGAAAATTCACTGATTAATTTATACTCAATTAAATCTGGAAACGAATCCCATATTGAACCGATAGTCCATATTTGCAAACCTTCGACTGGTAAAGATGTGAGCTCTATAACCGGAAATAAAAATTACTCTATAAAGCAGTATAAAGAACGTTTTTTGAAGCCTTTAAAACTCCAAATTGACAATCTTATTGAGGCTAAATCAAGTAGTACTTCACCACTTATTGAATCTATGCAGAGTGCTATTATTGAGAGCTTTGAGGCAAACACTAATACGGGAGAAAAACGGCTGATTATTGTATCTGATATGATTCAACACACTGGTCTCTATTCATTTTATAAAGAAAAGCCCTCATACAAAAACTTCAATGAAATCAGTACTAAAAGCGGTGAAGGTATTATGCGGTTGGACGGTATAACTGTTGAGATTTTAATTGTAGCCAGATCGTTTCCAAAGGGTACGAGAGGAGATATAGTGCGTTTTTGGTCGCTCTTTTTGAAAAATAAAGGTGCTGCTAATGGATCTGCAATGGAGCCATTATTATGAGCCGCAACGATTTCCAGATTTCTCAAATTGCCAGTAAAGATCTGGCCCCTTGGGCATTTATATTCTTTGGAGTAATAGGTACGATTCTAATAGGCATATCAAAGTGGATGTTATTCCCCACGTTTGTCATTATTCTTATTCCTTTTTTAGTTCTACTTGGATATACATTTGTATCTTTGACTCTGCCTCGACTAGAGCTTCGGCGAGACCAGATTGGAGATAATGCATACTATCTTGGGTTTATACTGACATTAGTGAGTCTACTAATTACGTTAACGCAATTTAGCTCGAACGCTGATGACGGCTTTATTGTGTCAAATTTTGGCACTGCACTTATTTCTACAGTTTTAGGTATTGCTATAAGAAGTGTCATAAGTCAATTCCGTAAAGATTTGGTAGGAGTCGAACGGGATATGCATGCATCATTGCGAGAAGCCTCTATGCAACTGCGGAGTCAAATATTTACAAGTGTTGAAATGTTTGGATCTCTTCACAGACAAATGGCTCAAATTACAGAAGAAGCAGTCGGCAGTGTGGCTGCAGCGCACTCAGCCTTTGCGGAAGGGCTTCATGTGATTTTAGATGACCGCATAGTAATACTGGACAAACAAGTAGAAGTTAGTAGCTTAGCGATAGAAACTCGGATAGCAAAAATGGTCTCGGAAATCGAAACTGCTAGTCGAGCCTTTACGGAAGGTACTCAGGCTGAACAAAAGGCTTTGGCAGATACTGCAGCAGCAGTTAAGAAATCTCTTTCTCAATTTGAAACAATAACGCTCGATACGACCTCACTGAAAAATGTTGAGGCAGCTTTAGTTGAATTTACTGAATCAATTTCTACTAAGCTATCGTCATCAGCTCTTGCCGCCTCAAAGCATGCTGAGACAATTACCACAAGTTCTCAAAGTATGTCGGAGGTGGCTAAGTCGACTCAAACTGGAATAAAAAAACAATTAGCTGTTATTGACAAACAAATAGTTTCAATGACCTCTGCTGCAGATGAAATAAAAGCCCTTCAGAATAAGTTTATTGGAATGAAAGACACATATCGTAAAGCGCTTGAGGAAGGTTCAGACGCTGTACTTAAGTCCACCAAAAACTTTGATGGGAAATTAAATGAACAGGCTGATTTAATAGTCGAACATGTCAAATCTCTAAAAGAGAGTGCGGGTGAAATCAGCACCCTAGACTATAAAACACCACCTATAGAAGGCAGTTTAAAAACTGATAACAATGCATCAAAAGACACAGACCCTGCTTTTGGACTTGGTGCTGGTTCAGTTCTTGATACTAAGAAAAAACCAGGCAGGTTTTGGTGAGTAAGGGACAAATTGAACATCAAACTGAGGAGTATCGAAAAGGTCAAATTTTGGGCTTTACGATGGCCGAAATTATGCTTGTTATTCTATTCCTGCTTCTTCTATTACTAGGGTCAAAGATCAACAAACAGGAGAATGCACTCTTATTACTAGAGTCGAATACCAACAAACAGGAGAATGCACTCTTATTACTAGAGTCGAATACCAACAAACAGGCCGATACAATCTTAATACTAGAATCTAAGATCAACGAACAGGCAGATACACTATCCAAGTCTTACCAGGAAGACACCCCAGAACATCAGGCCATTGATAAAATAAAACGCACATTATCAGAACTCCAAAATCAAGGCTTAGTCAGCCGTCAAAAAGATGTGAATTGGCTGGCCGAACGTTTAGTTTTGACTGAAGCTGGTACGAATGAAAACGTTAGAAAGGCTCGAGAACTTGCCTCTTTCATTGCGACGAATGAAAACTTAACATTTGAAGAAGGCAAGCAATGTTTAGCGACGTGTGGTGCCAATGAAGGTGACGGAGACGGACCTAAAGCCTGTTGGGGAGAAAGCCTTCGGAACCCCGATTACATTTACAACGTTGCACTTTATGATGATGCTATATTTGTTACAAACAACTTTGAAAATATAGAGAAAAATAAAGCTGATTGGGATTCATTGTTGCAACCTGCTAGAATTGAAAAATCTACTTTACTCTCGAATGCTCAATTCCAGTCACGCTTTGCCAAATTAAAAGAGCACGCTTCAGTTAACGAATGTGAGTACGCAGTAAGATTAGTAGACGTGTTTACTTCTAGCAAAGCAATTTACAAAAAACAACGTCAGTTAGTTGAAGGCTATGTTTACCCAACACTTAAGAAGCGTTGGAATTATGGCACTTTGCCAAAATAAACCTATAGTCTTTAGTAAGTAGTATCTGGATAAAAGATGACTCATTGGCACATGAATTTAGCTTCGCTAATATTGTTATGAATAAAGCTCAACCCGTATTTTTTCTTCACTTGAACATATAGGCCAACATACTCAACACACTTTCCATTTGCGAAGGCATAGTGTGAGTTTTGTAGCCTATTTATAAACTTTAGAGGCACATAGTCGTTTTTTAGGGTTCGATTGACATACGGTACTGCTGCAACGAGATTCAATGGATCATTTGCGAAAGCTCTCTTTTGAGAAGGACTCCAGTCCTTACCTCCTGACAGATATGCATCTTTTAATGCCACGACATGATCTACATCAGTGGGTCTACCGTTTATACCTGTATACCAGCCTAATACTGAGTTTGAGATTGACGATGCTGATGAGTCAGACTTCCAGTTATCTCGGTTGTAGCTATTAGATGGAGCGCTATTATTTATGAACTTAGTGCTCGAACGGTGGCAATGATATGTCCCAGCCTTGGTATCATTGTGACAGCCCCCAGAGTTTAGTCGTCCGCCATGTGCTTGCGCATTAGCAGGAAAGCCCAAAAATCCAATTAAGGCTATGATATTTATACATTTTATCATCAACATCCAAGCCCCCTTATTTCTAATATCAAACTGATTAAGCAAGTCACCTAGTTCTTGTCAAGGGAGCTTTCTTTTTGGTGGCTTATACGCCAGCATCTCATTGTGCCAAATTATATCCTGCTCACTCATTACATACTCAGGATATTCGTAGGCATCCTCCCCGACCTTGACTATGATTCCATCAGTTATTGCCCACTCTATCAACTGAGAATCGTCTGCTTGGAACAGGTATTTGGACGCATTATTGCGGCAGAATTGGGCAGATGTAAATGGTTCTCTCATAAAATTTGTCCTCTCATTAAATTCTTAAAGGTTTATCAAACGGGTCACATAAGCTTGTGCTCAAATATCGTTTTACCTTAAGGCTATGCTGGCTGTGGTCGGTGAGTTTCTATCATAGGAGAACTCTTTAAGCCTCAGTAAAGCTGCCATTACATCCCCTTTTTCAAATACATCAGCTTGCCATCTATCGCCACCCCACTGTGTCCCCCTGCGATAGCGACTAAAAAAATCAACTATATCTTTTAGACTCCCTTTTTTAAGTGCGTCTTGTGATTGATCACTATAGCCAAAGCTACCATCACCACTCCAGCATGGCTTATCAATTTCCCGATTAAGATTTATCATCGCTGAGTGATATATTGGATAAGACTCTTCTCCAATCCAACTAATAATAGGCTTAAAATCAGGCAGCGTTAATTGTGGAATAAATGCGAGCACAGACTCAATCTCTTGGCGATTGGGCATAACACCAAATCCATTCCCAAGGTGGTAAAGGCAGTCTGCAGCATCCATAATATTGTCATGCATTTTCAGCACTTCTACCCAGCGTTTTGGGATTGAGTCGTAACCATATTTGACCCCAGCAAGTTGCCCAGTAACAGCACCTACCGTATCTGCATCATGACCTCGGTTCACTGCAAGGATGACAGCATCCTCAAAGTTGGTGGTATTCTCTATAGCCCACCAAGCGCATTCATAGGTTTCTTTAACATAACCACCAGACATCACCTTATGTCGGTCAGTATTTTTAGAAAGTCTCAAATTGGGAAGATCCAAGTCTTCATATTTGTCTAACTCTCCACAGGCAAATAAGTCTGATGCAAGCGCAACACTATAATCCACACAGGTATTTGAACCATGCGTGAGTAACGTCTGTTGTATCGCCTCTGTAATACATTTATCCCTATTGTTATGGTTAGCAATGATTACTGGTGCCATCCGCATCAATGCGCCATTACCTTTCCCATATTTGTTCATGCTGCCAGCATAAGGATTATGGTAGCCATGCTTTTCAGCAGTATTCAATGCTGAAAGAGTGGTGTGGCCAATATCAAAGCACTTTCCACGCCAGGTGAAAGCACCATCACGTAGCCAAGCATTGAAAGAGCGTTGGATGCGATCAGCTTGGAACTCAGATGTGCTTTGATAGGACTCTGCGATAGCCAATGCCATGCTGGTGTCATCTGTCCATTCACCTATTGCAGTAGAGTGAGTGCCACCTCCAACCATTTGAGTGAGGTAGTTATCAGGCTCTCTAGCCTCTGTAAATTCCAATGGTGCACCTAGTGCATCACCTACCGCAAGTCCAACTAGCATTCCCCGTGCTTGATCTAAATGCATACCTGTTCCTCAATTATTAAAAGTGTTTAACTCAACTTTATTGCTACAAATGATTGATCGGTATTGGTTGATGCCTCCTTTAATAGTTGAATAATAATTAGCCTTCCAAAGTTTTCCTTATGAGTTTCATTAATCTGAGTGATCGTTTTTTGCATTCATCAACTGCATGAGTCCTTACTTGATAAAAGTAGATCCTTTTTAGCAATATCAAAAAAAAATAGGTGGAGTCAAGGGTGCGTTCAACAAAATGTTAGCCATGAGGTGACTAAAGGAATTTATTCTAATGTAAGAGCAGAGAAGGCTGCCCAGTATGAATATGATGTCACAGACTAAAACAGAGTCAGGTCATCAAGAGCATTGTTGGATGATAATGTCTTAAGAGAATGTGTGTAATAATGCGGCATAAATTGTAGCCCATAGATAACGAACTTTAGGATTAACAGCTTTTGTGTAGTCGGTTTATATGAACCATTCCTAAGTGCCAAGAACCAACAACAACTATTGGCGGAATGGGTTTCAGAGTGCTGTTTTCTTCGCTTAATCTGATGTGTTAAGCTCAATCCCAGCGATAAACTGAATAACAATAATAACAGAAATTGCCTCAAAAATCAATATTAATAAATTCTAATGGAGCAGGGAGTGGTGTGAACATGCTGACATTCCATTTACTGGAAAGGTAACTTGGGTTGAGCAAGGGGTAGTCAAGAATAGTAAGAACGAAAGTATTTGGGTTGCTTACAATTTTGATGGGACTGTAAATAGAGAATTCACAGGAACCCTTAAAACGGTAAGAGGATTATCGATTGTTTAAGAAAGGACTGGCATTAATCGATCCTTGATAGTGTTAATTATTTTATGCTCAGTGTCTTTGTCTTTATTGCGTTTGGCCTTAAGTGAAATACCTTTAATACATCTTTGGGTTTAGGGTGAAGTGTGCAGAGGTGAAACTGTAAAATTAAAAGTAGGCAAAAGATGAACAAAAGTGGAAGCTTAAGCATTAAACTCAAAACGATCATGAGATCAGTTTGGGAATACCCATCTATCCTCATAGGTTTTTTTATTAAAACTATAGCCATCATAGCTACATTTTTGCTGCTGAACTATGGCTTTAAGGGCTTTGTAACTGGCTTGTTAGTATTTTTAATGGGTGGTGGATATTTGGACTTGGATCCAAGAGATATTATGACTATTGATGCACTAGCTGTTATTTTTAGTTTTATCACAGGTATATGGGGAGTTTGGGTTGTGCGCAGATTGATGAGTAAGAAATACTATACCCTCCCAAGAACGAAGATTATTTTTTGGTTTCTAGTATTTAGTAGTGTAATCGGACTTGTCGTTAGGGTCGCAATTACGTTGGACAAGTGAGATGGGGTTACGTATTCAGCGGCATGGGGGGTTGGTTTGAACTATCATATCAATACTAAATATAAATATAAATTTCAATCTCAATCTCAATCTCAATCTCAATATAAGTACTCCCTTAATAAATGAATTAATGACACGCAGCTTTTGCTAAATCAATTCTGTTATTAATGAAATTTAATTTATACTTCTCTTTTATTTGAACGTAGAGATCAACATACTCTAGGCACTTACCACTACCAAAATCAGAACGAATGACACGGTTCATTTCGCGTATAAACCCGAGAGGTGTTCCTGAATGCTTCATGTGCTCAGTGATATAAGGTAATGCTGTCACGTGATTAGACGGGTCGTTTGTAAAAGTTCGCTTTTCATCAGAGCTCCAACTATTTCCACCTGATACGTATGCATCTTCCAGACTCACAACGTGATCTACATCGTTAGCAACGGCAGTTAACCCCGTATACCATCCTACAGTCGAGATTGGTGGTGGCGGTAATATTGAAGAGTCAAAACTCCAGTTGTCACGATCAAAGTCTAACATCGTTTTAAGGTAATCAAATTTAGAGGTATCTATAATAATCAGCTCGGTCTCCATCGTATCTGTCCAAGCCCCATAGTGAGAATAAACCCGAACATACACAGCATAGTCGCCAGAGCTAACCGTAGGATGTTCGTATAGGCGGGTAGCTGCAGGATCAGTTTTTACATCTTTGACGTTAAATAGTGAGGTCAGATAGGTCAAGAAACCACTTACTGGCTCATCATTTTTTGATTCCCAATCCAACTTTATGAACTCGCAGTCTGGTTTGAAATCTTCATGCAAAATCCTCTTTCTAGAAAAATTTGTACTCACTATAATTAACCTTTGGGTGGTGTTATCAGAACAAAGCATTGTGGGTGATGAGCGAAGGCCAGACCGAGTAAACAAGGTATCATTTAAGGTTCCTAGGTCTTTCAATACTATTTTTTTGCCATCTACGGATACAACTTTTGTTAAGTTATAGAGCGTCAGGTCTATAACGCTATTTGCGTTGCCAGAAAGGTTTAAGGCTATAGCTACAATAGGGATATATAAAAACTGTATCAACTGCATTTTCTATGATCCTATTTCTAGAATTTGTCTATGCTTAACAAAGCACAGGACATATTGATTCAAATGAACTTTTCACCTTTGGAGCGGAAGAGGGAGTGTCGGTGTCGTTATGGACGAGGTTTAATGCGCACATGGCATCTAAAAAGTTTAGTCAACAAAATATTGTTGATCATAAAATGTATTCTACAATGAACATATATAATACAAATAAAATTACAGAACCAAAGAGTGTTAGAGTTATCGCCCCACCTAACGCCATTACAAAATAATCGGTGCCTTTTGCCCCAATTTTGCTACTAAGAAGTTGGCCTCCGATGTAAATAATAGAAGCAAGCATTAGCAGTGGTATCACAAGCACAGAATAGTCATCGTTATCCATCAAATAGCCTCCCTTTTATTTTAAAGCTAGCTGCTGACTCAGCAACTTTATATTACTAATTACTTAGATCCAAATTAGGCAATAGTTAAACTATAACAAGAGTCACAATATAAAAGAATGTCATAAGATTTTTCCTGAACACCAACATCACCAAACAGCGCCACAATCACCAAACAAATCTTTATGATTATATATTTCATATCAACATCATGAGGTAGTGTCTTAGTCTATGGATATGCAGTTTGTTAAGACCCCATACTTTTAATGGTGGGCTAACGCCCCCCATAGCAGAGGCAACGTTTGAAGACGACCTCTTAACTTATGACCAAATTTAGTTGACCACAACACAATAGTTTTTTTGTGGTTATTAAATAAAAATTCAATTTTTTCTTAATAGATAAAAACTTGCACCTGAACTGGCAAAAACTTGACTAAGATCTTGCTCTACGCTAAAGCCCGTCACTTTCACATGATCCAAAAACAGATCTTCCTCCCAATAGCGAATCAAAAAACTGTCGTTAATCTGTTTAATATCATTGGAACTTGAAATCGTTGATTGCTCTGTGAAGCGATAAAGATCACCTCCTAAGTCCTCAATCATCGCCTGCCGTTGAATTCTTTCATTTTGGAATACAGTATCTGAAAAGGAAGTTGTTAAGGTTCTATCAATTATTAACCAGCCATTTGGTAGAAGTGCGTTATATATAGATCTCAAGCTATTAGAGAGAGTGGATTCATCAAGCCAATAACTTGAGACGGTGAAAATACAAAGGGCACCATGATGACGTTCATGCATCTCTAATTCAGCAACGGGACAATGTATTAACTCTAAGTTGGGATGATTTGGCAGTTTCGTAGCCAACTGACTGAGCATGCCAGCACTAGGATCTAGAGAGGATACGTAAAAGTTGCTCTCTATTAGGGGAAGACTCATTCTTCCAGTACCAGCACCAATATCGAGAATCGATTCAGAAGGTTCTGAAAGTTCTAAGACTATCTCCATGGTTAAGTCTGTTAAATTGGCAAGGTGGCTGCCAAAGCTCGCTTCGAATAACTGATCATAAGAGTTAGCCCAGCTATCATGGGGTACACTGCCTAAAATCCCTTCTTTCAAAATTGCTTTCAAACGAAACTCCAATAATGACCATATATCCCTCCGACTGTTAAGGAGATTGATACCTTATGGGTGATTGTAACAGGCCGTCTAAGAGCGCGCATTTCAAAATCGCTTTGCTATCGCCCTGGTAAAAAGACAATCATCAATAGTGCTCAAACTGATTCGCTGTGAAAACCTAAGTATTGCCAACGTAACACATCTCATTAATGTTAGTTTCAAAATTATAGTTCAGGTAACGATTTAACTGCACCTGACTGCCAGAGTATTTATTAGCACCCAAACTGCCAGCCTTACCTACTCTAAACCCTCTCTAACATCAATTAAGCACCTAGAGTCATACTGTAAGCCACGTTCGCTCGTCCAGCATCGAAACCCTAACAATGGTCATTAGCTCTTCTTAGAAATTGCCGCAAGGCTTAAATCAGAAGTCTTTCCTATAGATAAAAAGTTATAACTGAAGTAGTGTTTATATTACTTATTACTGATTCATTATGAAATCGATGATTGAGAAAAAGAATAGCTGTCTATTAAAATAATAATGATTGACTGAATTATTTAATTGTTATGTCTGCTTTAACGTTTCTCTAGAAATAATAATACATTTAGTTCACTAAGGAACAGCGGGATGAATGAAGACAACAACGAACTCCTTTATACAGAAAGTGTCAAAAAGGATCCTACCTTTATTGAGTCACTTGCGCAGTATTACAGTGATTTTCTTGCAACTGATTTCAAAAAGGGAAGCTTACCAAAACGCCGGTTTCAAACTCAGGATACTAAAGGACGTCGCGCAGGGATCACACTAGAGAAATTCCCTAATTTTTTGCCAATTATTAATAAATTATTTTCGAAAAAGTTTAATCCCAATAGTACTATTAAGATTAAACCAGGAACTCATCAAATCACGTTGCCAGCTACCGTTGTCGCTGCGATTGAAGCTGAAATAAAAAATATAGATTTTGATGAACTGAATTCTAAAAATGACAAATCTGGGAACAATTATCAGTTAGCTATAGGTAACAAAGAGGCCGATCTAGAATCTGAAAATGAAAAATTTATAACGGATTTACAGCGTAATGTTGGCGCTGTGATTGGTGCTGAGTTGCTCAATAAACTGGAGCCAATATTCCGGAAAAGTGCTTCTAATTTAGTAGATGCTTTAATTTCTGTGGACGAAGATTTAGCACACTTGATTGTTTCCCCAATTGAAGCAACACTTCCTTCTGTTTTATACAAATTAATTAGTGATCAAGATGATGGCCCACTTAAGGAAGTTCTTGATGAGATCTTCAATAAGAATAGGATAACTGAACTTCTTAAAGAATACTTTAGCACATTCTCAGCCGGTGATTTGGCAACAGAAATACGTGAACTCCACACAGTAGAGCAGTTAGATGATAATCTCGAATTTTATCTCTATTTTGGTAATGCTAGATATAAGAACAATTCCTTTCCACTTTTCTATATGCCTTTTAAAATTGAATACGAAAAATCTGAAGCAACGCTTAACTTTGAGCCCCGCATTCTGGTTAACAAAAAGGCCATAGATTACTTAGCCCACATAATTCAAGACGCTACAAACACAAGGCGCGCAAGTCCTATTAAAGACCGGATAATATATCTGGAACCGGCCCAAACAGTGTTTGAACAAATTAACGATATTTTAGAGCCTATACTGCGCTCATTTCAGTTTGAAGGAGATCTATCATTTTCAGGAAAAAGGGAGAAACTTACCAATTCAGAAGTAACGATTGTAAATTCATTAAATTTTGCATTATTCGATAAATCTGATGAGTCGATGCTCACTGATTATGAAGAATTGCTTCAGAAAATTGAGGAAAAGAGTGGGGACTTATTAGGTTTTATAGATGAACTTGTTGACAGTTTTTTAACAGAGAATCCGACAACAATTACAAATCAGATTCATAATGAATGGGAAGAGGCTCCGGTAGAAAGACGGCTGGTTTTTGATTCACCTATTCCACTAGCAGAAGAACAACGAAAAATATTAGCTGCACTCAACAATCCTACGGGGAGATTTGTCACTGTTGAAGGGCCTCCCGGAACCGGCAAATCACACACTATATCCGCGATAGCATTTGAAGCTATTTTAAAGGGGCAATCCATTTTAGTTTTGTCTGACAAAAAAGAAGCACTGGATGTTGTCGAAAACAAGCTTAATGACACGCTCTCAAAGGTCAGGCCTTCAGATGACTTCGTGAACCCCATTTTGAGATTGGGCAGAGTTGGTACGAATT